>DASYDA010000410.1:0-10019 GCA_036499865.1 Dongiaceae bacterium
GCCTGCAGGATGCCGCCGATCATCAGGGTCCGGAACACGCCGATCCGCGCCACCACGCCGCCGCCCAGGATTGCGCCGATGGCGGTGGCGAGAACGCCCCAGACCTTGGTGACCGCGGCGATCTCGACGCCGGTGAAGCCCATCTCGCGATAGAAAGGCGTCGACATGGTGCCTGTGAATGCTTCGGCGAATTTGTAGAGAAGCACGAAGGCGAGAATGATGACCCAGCCCGGCCGGCTTGCAAATTCGGCCAAAGGCTGAACCACCGACCGGCTGATCCAATCCGAATAGTCGAGCCTGCGATTTTCAGCATCGCGAATGTCCCGGTCGCGATCGGGATGCGCCGGCTCCGGGACGAACAGAGTGAAGACGGCGCAGAGCAATATCGCGGCGGCGAGAATGGCGAAGATCGGCAACCACGAAATAAAGTCGGAAAGCGCGACCGCTCCGGCCCCCGCGACAAGCAAACCGATCCGATATCCGACCTGGGTCGAACCGGCGCCGGCGCCTTGCTCTTCCGCGTTCAGGATCTCGATGCGATACGCGTCGATCACGATATCCTGGCTCGCGGAGAAGAAGGCCACCCCCAACACGGCGAAAGCGGTTGCTTCGACGTCGATGCGGGGATCCGTCACTCCGAGAACGAGGATCGAGAACGCGAGCAGGATTTGGATCACCAACAGCCAGCTCTTGCGCCGCCCGAGCCAACGCGTGAGCCCCGGCACCGGCACTTGATCGATGATCGGCGACCAGAGAAATTTGAAGGTGTAGGGCGCGCCGGCAAAAGCGAAGAGACCGATCGTGGTCTTGTCGATGCCGGACTTGGACAGCCAATAGGACAGCGTCGAGAGCGTCAGCAGCAGCGGCAGACCGCTGGAGAATCCCATGACCAGGATGATGAGTTGGCGTGGCGTGAGATAGACGGCCAGGGCATCGCCCCAGCTTGCCCGCTTTGTCGTCACGGATTTCGACTCGGCCATCACGCGCTTCCGTTTGCTGCGCGCGGATGCTGAATCATCGGCGAAGATTCGGCAATCGAATAGCGGCGAAGAGTGGGGCGCGCCTCAATTCCTGGAATGCGCGAAATCCCAGTAGAGCCGCCGGGCCGCGGTGAAGATGGGGCCGATCGGTTTTTCGCGGTCCTCGACCTTGATGATCGGCAGCACTTTGCCGAAATTGCCCGATGAAAACACCTCGTCGGCCTCCAGCACCTCCTGGAAGCCGAATGTGCGCTCATGCACCGGAATGCCCGCGGCAACCAGCAGCCTGACCAGGCGCTGGCGTGTAAGGCCGTTGAGAAAGCAGCCATTGGGCGCCGGCGTGATCGCGGCACCGTCCTTGGCGATCCAGAGATTGGCGGAGCTGAATTCGGCGACATTGCCGAGCGGGTCCAGCATCACCGCATCGTTGAAGCCCTTGGCGGTGGCTTCGCCGGCGGCGCGGCCGGCCTGGGCATAGAGGCAGACCGCTTTCGCATCGGTGGGCGCCGTTTCCGGCGAAGGCCGGCGGAAGCGCGACAGCATCACGCTCGAACCCTTCGGCTCCGGCATCGGTTCGGGGGTCAGCGAAATGACGATCCGCGTGCTCGCGGGATCGGGCGCCATCCAGCCCGCGGTCGACCACATGAAGGGGCGGATATAGAGCGCCGAGCCGGCGGGAAATTTTGCCACCCCATCGAGCGCGATCTCCTGGATCTCGCCCGCGGAAAGCGGCGAGGCCAGACCCATATTGCGCGCCGAGCGCACCGCGCGCTGGCAATGCAAATCGAGATCGGGGGTGACGCCTTCGAAGGCGCGCGCGCCGTCGAAGATGCCGCCCATCAGCCAGGTCGCGTGATCGAAGGCGCGCAGCAAATAGGGATCGCCCTTGACCCATTTGCCATCGATGAAATGCAATGCATCGGTTCCGGCGGCGCCCACACTGTCCTCCCAGTCTTTCATCATGCCGGCTTTATTCATTCCGGCTTTCATTCATTCCGGCATCCGATCGGCGGAAACCGGTTCCGTGACCCATCGCCTGCCAGCCGGTTTACGGAAGCAGCCGCCGAAGGTTCGAATGACACGGGACCGCGACAGTCCTGGCCCCAAGAAGACGATCGCGCGGCCACAGGGTTCTTCTTGGGCGCGCGCCGCCGTTATCGTGCATCCGCCGATGCTGGACATCGAAAGGCGTAACCGAACGGTAGCGGCGGCACGTGGCGTGGGTCAAGCCGCTGCATCGCCGGCGCACGCATAGCGGGTCCGCCTGCCAGGAAGGGCGTTAAAAGATCCGCTGCGAATCTACCTTGAAGGGGAAGGCTGGCTGTTAGAAGGCTGCCGGTTAGAAGTCGGGTCGCTATTGGCTAGCCCAAAGGATCCGCGCGATCCGGCGGTTCTGTGCTGTTGGAACATATTCGCCCTGGCCGGGACCGACGACCGGCTCCAGCATGATGCCATCGGCATCCTGCCTTCCGACCCGGCGGATTTCGACCACACCGCTCTCCGATTGCATCACGACACGGTCGCCGCGGCGGATCTCGGCGCTCGGCGAGACGATCACCACATCGCCCTCGCGATAGATTGGATCGAGATTGCGCCCGCTGATTTCGATCGCATAGGCACCGCGATCATTGATCGTGCCGAAGCTCATCCGGCCCCAGCCGTCGCCCTTCGGCTGGCCGTCGCCATCGAAACAGTCGCCGCCATTCATGCGATCCAGGGCGATCACCGGCATAGCCCGGGTAGCCGTCGGTCGTTGCGACATGCGGCCATCGACAATCGGTTCCTCGGACATGGCCGCGCCCTGGCCTGCCGCTCCGGTCAATTGCACGAAACTGGCGAAACTCTCGCTGGTGACGGCCAAAATCTTCGCGACCGATTCGGTGCTCGGCCAGCGCGGCCGGCCCTCCCGGGTGATTCGCTTCGAGGGATTGAAAGCCGTCGGATCGAGTCCGGCCCGCCGGGCAAGACCGGAAGCAGACAAGCCATGCTTTGCCGCCAATCGATCGATGCCGCGCCACACGTCCCCGTGCTGAAGCATTTCCGTGTGGGTAATGGGGCTATTCAACCGACCCTCCTCGAACCTGACCTGTTCCACAGCGCTCGTCCGTTCCATCGCTCTGTTCCCGATTGCCCCCGGAGAATCCCGAGTGGCCATCCCCTTGTTAGGCGAACCCAAACTGATGGGGGCTGAGACATACTCCATGATCGCGAGCACACCGAGGTCTGATACAGCAGACCACCGGAGGCGCGCGTTTTCCGAATCCGCCGAGCATTTTAGTGATTAACGCCTCAGGAATAAATGGCGCTACTAGGAAAAATATGGCGGATAAAGCACAGTTTGGGCGTAATTAACCGGTTTTCGGCTGCGCAATTCGGAAGAAGATTCGCATTTTGCGAAAACCCCGCCAGAACAATTCGGAGAAAAGGACCGCCCTTGTCTCCGAAGGTGGGTGATGTTTGAAGTCGCCCTAGGCAGCGATGCGCCGCTGTGCATTGCCCGCGCGCGCTGTTAGCTTCCCCGCCACTCCGATACGGCGCTCGAGGGAAGCGCTCTTCAAGGAAACCGAGGTCCATGCTCTATCGGACGGCCCTGACACTGCTTTCCGGCCTCGATCCGGAACGCGCCCACCGTCTGGCAATTGCGGCGCTTCGCCTGGGCATGGTGCCCGGGAGTCACGGACCCGATCCGGCCAGCCTGCGCCAAACGGTGTTCAACCGGGTCTTCGACAATCCGGTGGGGCTTGCCGCCGGTTTCGACAAGGATGGGGAAGTCTTCGCGCCGGCCTTGAAGCTGGGATTCGGCTTTGTGGAATTGGGCAGCGTGACGCCGCTCCCGCAGCCTGGCAATCCGCGCCCCCGCCTCTTTCGCCTGATGCGGGACCGTGCCGTCATCAACCGCATGGGTTTCAACAACCAGGGCGCCGCCGCGATGGCCCGGCGCCTGGCCGTCCGCGATCGCGGACGCGGCATCGTCGGCGTCAATCTGGGCAAGAACAAGGACCAGACGAACGCCACGGCCGACTATGTCGCCGG
Organism: Dongiaceae bacterium; assembly: GCA_036499865.1. GTDB lineage: Bacteria > Pseudomonadota > Alphaproteobacteria > Dongiales > Dongiaceae > Dongia. The sequence continues at coordinate 4,014 of DASYDA010000410.1, forward strand.
CACTCGAACCTTGGCGGGTTTGGCCGATTACCTGGTCATCAACGTCTCATCGCCCAATACGCCAGGCTTGCGCGCGCTGCAGGGACGCGCGCCGCTGCAAGAGCTGATCGCCGCGGTGCTGGCCGAACGCGCCGCCCAGCGCCTCGATCCCGCACCGCCTCTGCTGTTGAAAGTCGCTCCCGACCTCAACCCGGCCGATCGCGAAGACATCGCCGAGGTGGCGCTGACTTCCGGGCTGGATGGGCTGATCGTCAGCAACACGACCGTCGCCCGCCCGCCCGAACTCGACCCCCGCTTCGCCGGCGAAGCGGGCGGGCTCAGCGGACGGCCGCTCTTCGCGCCCGCCACCGGGGTGTTGCGCGAATTTTATCGTCTGACCCAAGGCCGGCTGCCGATCATCGGCGTCGGTGGGATCGCCAGCGCCGCGGATGCCTATGCGAAGATCCGCGCCGGCGCCACCCTGGTGCAACTCTACAGCGCCCTGGTCTTCGAAGGCCCCGGCTTGGTGCGGCGGATCAAGCACGGGCTGGCCGCGTTGCTGGAACGCGACGGCTTCACCTCGATCAGCCAAGCGATCGGTATCGGGCCAATCGACATTGACCGGCGTTAAGATCGATGGTTAACGCCCTCTTAACCATCCTCCGGTAAGCACAAGCAGCATGTCCAACCGCCGCTATACCCTCCTCTTCCTGCTGTTCGTCGCCGCGGCGGTGGCGGCGGCTTTGGTCCTTCCCGACCAGTTCCCCAACCGCATCTCGCCGGAACTGGGCTATATCATCGGCGGCTTCGTTTTCGTGCTGGGCGGGCTTCTCGTTTTACAGCGGCGGCAACGCGCCACGATCCGCCAATGTGCCGATATCATCGGCCAGCTCAATGACGCCCTGGGCGGGGTGATCGCCGACCAGCGGCAGATCGAGCATGTGATGCAGAGCATGCACAGCGCGCTGGTCGCCCTGGAAGCGGAGCCGCAGCGCGGTGTCGGCGAAGTGGTGGCGGAGGTCAAGGTGCTGCAGACCCTGATCGAGCAGCTCTATCTGGCGCGCGGCACCACGATCGCGGCAGCGGCGGCACCCAATCTGCGCCTGGTCGAAAGCCAGGCCGTCGCCGCACCCCATCCGCGGCGCGAAAGCCCGGCCATCGTGACCGCCACATCCGGTGCGGCGAAAGGTGGAGACAGCAAGGACGAAGCCACCGGCAGCCTGCCGATGCCGCCGGTGGTGCAGGGCCTCGGCGAACGCCAGATCCTCGACCTGCTGCGCGACGGGCTGCGGGAGAATCGCGTCGATCTCGCCTTGCAGCCGATCGTCAGCCTGCCGCAGCGCAAGCGCCGCTTCTTCGAATGCTATTCGCGCATCAAATCGGCGGATGGCCGCGTGCTGGTGCCCGAACAATATCTCGATATCGCCGAGCGCCATGGCCTGGTGACCGCCATCGACAACATGCTGCTGTTCCGCTGCATCCAATTGTTGCGGCGGCTGCGCAAGGCCAACGCCAATGTCGGCTTCTTCCTCAACATCTCGCAACGCACTCTGGCCGATCGCGACTTCTTCCGCGAATTCATCAACCTGATGGCGCAGAACGCGGAACTGGCGCCGGCCATCGTGTTCGAATTCTCCCAGCGCACCATGAACGGCGCGGATGGCTCGCTGCTCCGCGATCTCGATCGGCTGGCGCAGCTCGGCTATCGGTTCTCCCTCGACAAGGTCACGGATCTCGCCATCGACATCTCGGCCCTCTCCAGCCGGCATTTCCGCTTCATCAAGGTGGAAGCGACGCGGCTCGCCCAGGCGGCGGCCAGCGGCGCCATCGGTGACGATCCCAGGGACTTCAAGCGGATGCTGGATTCCTATGCGATCGACCTCATCGTGGATCGCATCGAATCCGAGGCGATGCTGCTGGAACTCCTGGAACTGCATATCGATTTCGGTCAAGGCTACCTCTTCGGCGAGCCGCGCATCGCCAAGCCCGACCTTCCCGGCACACCGGCCTGATCCCCTTATTCCTTCCGGACATGACCAAAACCAGAATCCTCACCGGCCTCCGGGAAATCACGGATCGTTTCGACCTCGCCCTCATGGATCTCTGGGGCTGCATGCATGACGGCGTGACGCCCTATCCGGCGGCGCTCGACTGCCTAAAGCAGTTGCAGAGCGCCGGAAAGCAGGTCGCGATCCTCTCCAACGCGCCGCGCCACGCCGCCAGCGTGATCCAGCAGTTGAACGAAATGGGCATCCCGCGCGCCCTCTACTCCGATCTCTTCGCCTCCGGCGAGGAGACTTGGCGCTATCTGAAGACCCGGCCCGACGCGCTGGCGCAGGGTCTCGGCCGCCGAGTCTATCCGCTGATCGCCGCGCGCGACGAGAGAATCCTCGACGGGCTCGATCTGGAGGTGGCCGCAAACGTCGAATCAGCCGATTTCCTGCTGGTGACCGGCGTTGCCGATGCAACGGTGAAAGCGACGGATTTCGATCCTGTGCTGGCGCCCGCCGCGCGTGCCAAGCTGCCGCTGGTCTGCGCCAATCCCGACCTCATCGTCCATCGCGGCGGCATCGAGGAGATCTGCGCCGGCGCCATCGCCGCCCGCTATGAGGAGCTCGGCGGCCGCGCGATCTATAACGGCAAGCCGCACCGGCGGATCTATGAGATCATCTTCGAGAAGATGGGCGTGACCGATCCCGGCCGCGTCATCGGCATCGGCGATTCCTTCCGCACCGATGTGCGCGGCGCCGCGGCCATGGGCGCCGGCTCGGTGCTGATCGCCGGCGGCATCCATCACGCCGAACTTCTCAAGGACGGAAAGGTGCAGGCCGACCCGCTGGCGGCACTCACCGCCGAATTGCACGCCACGCCGGATTTCGTCCTGCCTTACCTCGCCTGGTGATCTGGATCACTTCCGGGTCATCCGATCGGCCGCGGCTTGCGTATCTGGGCTAGACTATGCCCTTGAAGCGTGACGGGGAGCCTCGGCGTGAGCGAGAAATCCGCAAGCTGGACCTGGAAATTCGACCGGCCACCCGCCGAGATCTGGCCGATCCTCGCCGATACCGCCCGGATCAACGAGGCCGCCGCGGGGCCTAAACACATCATCAACGAAATCGCGCAGCCCGATGGCAGCGTCCATTTTTTCGGCCGCGTGAGAATGGGCCCGTTCGATCTCAAATGGCGGGAGAAGCCGGTCAATCTGGTGAGCGAGCAATGGTTCGAGCATTGCCGCTATTTCGAGAGCGGTCCGCTGAAATCGCTCTGTGCGTGTTTCACGCTGGAGCCGAAGGACGATGGCGCCGTCGGCGTTTACCGGCTTTCCGCCGAACCCGCCAATGTGATCGGCAAGCTGCTGCTGGCGACCGGCTTTTTTCCAAAGTCGGGCAAGGTCTTCGGCAAACTCGCCGCCGAAGCCAATGACTTCGCCAAGGGCGAACGCAATGTGCCTTTCACTTATGCCGCGCCGAAACCGTCGCCGGAAGTGGCGGCGCGGGTCGCGCGCCTGGTGGCCGAGATCGAGGCGACGCCCAACGGGCACGGTTTGGCGCAACGGCTCGCCGATTATGTGCTGAACGCGCAGGAGGCGGATCTCTGGACCATCCGGCCGCTGAAATTGGCGCGGGAATGGAATCGGCCGGCCCTCGAAACCATCGAGCTTTGCCTGCAGGCGGTGCGGTCCGGCCTCCTGCAATTGCGCTGGAGTCTGCTCTGCCCGCGCTGCCGCATCGCCAAAACCTGGGCAAGCGGCCTCGACCGCCTGCCGGAGGGCGCCCATTGCAGCTCCTGCAACATCGATTACGAGGGGGATTTTTCGAAGAATGTCGAAGCGGGCTTCCGTCCCGCGGAGGCGATTCGCTCCTTGGAGAGCGGCGAATATTGTCTCTGGGGACCGATGTCGACCCCGCATATCAAACTGCAGATCGCGCTGGAACCTGGCGAGACCCGCGACGTCGCCGCAAAATTGCCCTTCGGTCCCTATCGATTGCGGACACTCGAGCCCGGTCCCGAATGCGACATCGACTGGCAATCCGGCGGCTTCCCGGCGATCCTGCTGGGCGCGGATGCCACCACGGCCGGGCCGGAATCCGCGGCCGATACCGTTCGCATCGAGAATCGCAGCGCGCGGCCCTTGATCGCGATCGTGGAAAGCCGCGCCTGGGTGGCCGATGCCTTGACCGCCGACCGCATGACGGCGCTCCAGACCTTCCGCGATCTTTTCTCCGAAGACGTGCTGCGGCCGGGCGATGAGGTCAGTATCGGCCGCGTCACCCTGCTGTTCTCCGATCTTCGCGGCTCGACCGCGCTCTATCAGAAAATCGGCGACGCCACCGCCTATCAGCTTGTGCGCGATCACTTCGCTTTCTTGGCGAAGACCATCCGCAACCATCAGGGCGCCATCGTGAAGACCATCGGCGATGCGGTGATGGCCGCCTTCATCCGCCCCGAGGACGGCCTTGGCGCCGCCATCGCCATCCAGCGGGAAGTGGCGGCGTTCAACCAGGCGCATCCGCTTGCGGATCGCGGCGTCGAAGGCGATGCCATCGCGATCAAGCTCGGTCTGCATCAGGGACCGTGCATCGTCGTCAATCTCAACGATCGGCTGGATTACTTCGGCTCTACCGTCAATCTTGCCGCCCGGCTGCAGGGCCAGAGCCTCGGCGGAGAAATCGTGCTCAGCGGCGATCTCGCCGAAGACCCCGCCGTCGCGCCTTTGCTGGTAAGCTTGGCTGCCGAAGGTTTCCCGGCGAAGCAGGACCAGGCCGCCTTGAAGGGCTTCGCCGAGCCTTTCGGTTTCTATCGCCTGACCCTGGCGTCCGGGAGAGAGCAACAGACGGGGCAGGTGTAGTTGCATAATTTATTAATCTTCTGTTCAGCTTATTGCCTCAGTTTGTGACCCAAGGACGGCGGACATTCGCCGTCCGCACAATGAGGGCAAGCAGGGTATCCGTCGTGTCGGTCGATGTTGTCGAATCGGCTGTCCCCGCCGACCGCGAGGCGCGGTACGGGGAATTCCGCACGCGCGCGGCCGGCACCAATGTCAACGACAAGACGCTGCTGGCGACCGACTATCTCAACCACATCAATGAAATCGTGATGCTCCTCGACCTGGTGCCGGACGCACCGGAATGCCTGGAGGATTGCAAGGCTTGGCAGGCCATCGGCTATCAGGACCATTTCCGCAACAGCCATATCGCGGATCGCGACCTCGCCATCGAAGCCTATGACTATGCCCCGCCCACCTTCCGCGAGCCTTTCGATCGGCTGGTTTCCGAAATGAATCGGCTCATCGCCATCAGCATCGATCGGCTGGATGCCATCATCGCGGAAGGCAATCCCGACATCACCCGCTTCACCGCCGAACGCGCCTCGCGCAACCTGCAGGACCTGATCGGCCAGACCAGCGCCGTCATCAACGGCACCGATCACGTGGTCGACCAGGCACAGATCGACGCGCTGATGGAGCTATGACGGCGATTCGCGATTGATCGGAACTCCCGGGCGTATTCCGTGCTTCTGTAGACGCGGGCTTCACCGCATCGGCGTCACAACCTCGGCCTTCACCATGAAACGACATCTCATCGGCTTCATGCTCGCGACAAGCCTGCTGCTAAGCGGTCACTGTTCTGTCGTCGCCCGCGCTTTCGCCGACGAAGAAATATCGCCGAAGATCGCGGTCACGCCGGTGCTGAAAGGTCTCGATCACCCCTGGACCTTGGTCTTCGGGCCGGACGGGCAGCTCTATTTTACCGAGCGTTCCGGACGCTTTTCACGCTGGGATCTGCACAGCGCCAAGGCTGTCTCCTTCTCCGGCGTGCCGAAGCCGCGCGTTCAGGGGGAGGCGGGATTGCTGGGCATGGCGCTCGATCCCGATTTCGCCAAGAACGGCTTCGTCTATCTTTGCTATTCGACCAGCGATGCCAACGGCGCCGGCAATCGCGTTTCGCGCTTTCATCTCGATGGCGAAAAGCTGAGTGGCGAAAAGGCGCTGCTCGACCGCATGCCCGGCGCCCGCTACCACAATGG
>DASYDA010000411.1:0-8193 GCA_036499865.1 Dongiaceae bacterium
ACGCTGTCGGGGCGGGCGAAATAGATATATTCGAAGACGCAGAAGCGCTGGGCGACCTGCGAGAACGGCTTGATGCTGGTCACGCCGTTGCGGTCCAACACCACGATCTCGCCGGCTTCGACATCCCGGATGAAATCCGCACCGACGATATCGAGAGCGCAGGTTTCCGATGCGAGGATATACCCCGTACCCAGCTTGCCCAGCACGAGGGGCCGAACACCCAAAGGATCGCGGACGCCGATAACCATGTCGTTCGCCAAGGCCACCAGCGAATAGGCGCCCTCGACCTGATGCAGCGCATGGATCAAGCGATCCACCACATTGCCGCGCAGATGCGTCGCCATCAAATGCTGGATGACTTCGGTATCGGTGGTCGATTGGAACAGCGAGCCGCGCTTCACCAGTTCACGCCGCACGGCATGGGCATTGGTCAGGTTGCCGTTATGGCCGACCGCGAAGCCGCCGAAGGCCAGTTCCGCGAACAGCGGCTGCACGTTGCGCAAAATCGTATCGCCGGTCGTCGAATAGCGTACGTGGCCGATCGACGCATGGCCGCGCAATTGCTCGACCACCGATTGCTTGCCGAAGCTGTCGGCGACATGGCCGAGTTCGCGATGGGCATGGAAGCGTTGCCCGTCGAAAGTGACAATGCCGGCCGCTTCCTGGCCGCGATGCTGGAGCGCGTGAAGGCCGAGAACGGTGTGGGCGGCGACGTCTTCGACGCCATAAATGCCCACAATCCCGCACTCTTCCTTGAGATGGTCGTCGTCGAAGGGGTGCGTCGTGAGCATCTTCAGGGTGTTGTCCTGCTCTGCCGCGGCGTGATGGCGGCCCGAAATCAGGCCGCCGTTACTGGGAACTCTCGATCAACCGATTGAGGTCGTTCCGTTCGGCGTCCTTATACCCCGGCGCGCTTGCTTGTCCATTGGGATTTGCATTCGGATTTTGCGCATCACCCTGGTTAAAACCTTGGGTCTGGCCCGTAGAGTTACCCGGGGTGCCGGCGGGAGCGTTGCCGGTGCCGGGTTGCGCACCGCTATCCGGAGAACCATTCATGGTCCCGTTCAACTTTTGGATGGTATCGTTGACGGATTGGCCCTTTTCGATGGTCTGGACGCCCTGGCCGATGACGGCGGCGCCCTTCTCGATCACGTAATTGGGAACCATGGAGCGAAGGATTTCAGCGCCTTTTTCGACCATCGGCAGCGTTCGCGCCTGATTGAGCGCTTCGGGACGGTCTTTCGGGTCCGGAATGGCCCAAACCATCAACATATAGGCGGCACAAACGATGACGGCGCCCAGGACGAGCCCCAGGACGAGGCCGAGCGACCGGTCCAGCGCCCCGAGCCCGCTGCCGCGCACGATTCGGGAGATGATCTGGTTGAGAATCGCGCAGATGAAGAGCGCGACCAGGAAGATCACCACCGCCGTGACGACATTCGCGATCAGGGGCTCGCTGATATATTTGTCGGCGATGGGCCTTGCCGTCGGAAAGAAGAAGACCGTCGCGGCGACGGCGCCGACCCAGCTCAGAATCCAAAGCACGACGTTCACGAAGCCGCTCGAAACCGCAATCAGGGCCGAGAGGCCGATCACCACGAGGACGATGATGTCGATGAAATTCACAGCGCGCTCGTCCCCTCGCTAACCTTCATACGCCCGACACGCCCGCGCCCGACACACCGGGCCGCTTGGGGGCGGCATTCGAGCGCGACTCATTATAGAGCCAGTCGATCAGTTCTTGTAGGTGAGCAACCTCGATCACGTCGAGCCCCGGAATCGCGATCCGCTTCCCGGAAGCGCCGCCGCGGCCGGCTTTGGGCGCTAGCGCGCGTCGAAAGCCGAGCTTCGCCGCCTCTTTCAGCCGCGACTCGGCCTGGGTCACCCGCCTCACCTCTCCGGAAAGCCCCACTTCGCCGAAAACAGCGATGTCTTCCGGCACCGGCCGGTCGGTCAGCGCCGAGATCAGCGCCAGGGCACAGGCGAGATCGGCGGCCGGCTCGGCGATTCGCAGGCCACCGGCGATGTTGAGATAGACCTCGTTGCCGCCGAAGGCGAGGCCGCCCCGGGCCTCCAGCACGGCCAGGATCATGGCCAGGCGATTGCCGTCCCAGCCCACCACGGCGCGGCGCGGCGTCGCCTGCGCGGAGGCCGAGACGAGAGCCTGCACTTCGACCAGGACCGGGCGGGTGCCCTCGATGCCGGCGAAGACGGCGGCGCCGGAGACATTGCCGTGGCGCTCGGCCAGGAACAAAGCGGAAGGGTTGGCGACTTCTTCCAACCCGCCATCGGTCATCTCGAAGACGCCGATCTCATTGGCGGGACCGAAGCGGTTCTTCACCGAGCGCAGGATGCGGAACTGGTGGCCGCGCTCGCCTTCGAAATAGAGCACGGTATCGACCATGTGTTCGAGCACGCGCGGGCCGGCGATCTGGCCCTCTTTGGTGACATGGCCGACCAGCATCACCACGAAACCGCGGCGCTTCGCGATGCGGATCAATTCGGCGGCGCAGGACCGCACCTGGGCGACGGTGCCGGGCGCTGAATCCAGGCTGTCGAGATACATGGTCTGGATGGAATCGATGACGACGACATCGGCCGTCTCCGCCTGGTCCAGGCTGGCCGCGATATCGCGAAGATTGGTGGCGGCGGCAAGCCGCGTGCTGATCGCGGTGAGACCGAGGCGTTGGGCGCGAAGCTGAATCTGCTCGACCGCCTCTTCCCCGGAAATGTAGGCGCAGGTGAGCGGCGGCTTCTGCTTGCCGAGCATCGCCACGACCTGCAGCAGCAAGGTGGACTTGCCGATGCCGGGATCGCCGCCGATCAGGATCGCGGAGCCCCGCACCAGGCCGCCGCCGGTGACGCGGTCGAATTCCGCCATGCCGGTGGAGCGGCGAATGGTTTCCGGAACAGGAGCCCCGAGCTCGACCAGCTCGATGCCGCGCCCCTTCTTGCCGGAGAGGCCCTTCGGCGCCGATTCCCGCGGCGCTTCCTCGACGATCGAATTCCAGGCACCGCAGGATTCGCACCGCCCGCTCCAGCGGGCGGTTGCGGTACCGCAGTTCTGGCAGACATAGCGCGCGACGGATTTCGCCATGAGCCCTAGAAGGCCCTGACCGGCATGCGGATCGGCCCATCCGCGCGGCCTTCGACGAACTGATCGACATAAGGATTGTTGGAATGATCGATGTCGGCGGCGGGTCCCGACCAGATGATCTTGCCCTGATAGATCATCGCGGCGTTGTCGCCGATCTCCCGCAGGCTCTGCATGTCATGGGTGATGGAGAGCGCGGTCGCGCCCAGCGCATCGACGCAGGTGTTGATGAGCTCGTTGATCACCTGGCTCATGATCGGATCGAGGCCGGTGGTCGGCTCGTCGAAGAAAATGATTTCCGGCTCGACGGCAATGGCGCGCGCCAGCGAAACGCGCTTCTGCATGCCGCCGGACAATTCCGCCGGATAGAGATTCGCAACTTCCGGCCCGAGGCCGACCGCGCTCAAATTGCGCAGCGCGATCTCCTTCGCCTGCGACTTCCTCATGCCGCGGCCGGAGACCAGGCCGAACGCGACGTTCTCCCAGACCAGGAGGCTGTCGAACAAGGCCGAGCCCTGGAACAGCATGCCGAACTTGCGGCGCACGCGCTCCCGTTCGGCGGCCGGCATGCCGACCACCTCTTCCCCGTCGATCTCGATCGAACCGGCATCCGGCCTCATCAGGCCGAGAATGCATTTGATCATGACCGACTTGCCGGTGCCCGAACCGCCGATCACCACCAGCGATTTGCCCTTCGGCACGTCGAGATCCACGCCATCGAGCACCACATTCTGCCCGAAGCGCTTCTTCAGCCCGCGAACCTTGATTTTCAATGCTTCGGTCATCGCGCGAAAAACAGCTCGGTGATGAAGTAGTCCAGGATCAGAATCAGGATCATCGCCGCGGCCACCGCGTTGGTCGTGGCCTTGCCGACACCCTGGGCACCGCCCTTGGAATGGAAGCCATGGTAGCAGCCCATCAGCGCGATCACGAAACCGAACACCGCTGCCTTCACGAGGCCGGAGAACACATCGAGGAACTGGGTCGATTCCGAAATGTTCTTCAGGAAATTGCCGGCATTGAAACCGAGCTTGTAGGTGCTGACCGCATAGCCGCCGAAGATGCCGATGATGTCGGCCACCATCACCAGCAGCGGCAGCATGGTGAGCCCGGCGATCAGCCTCGGCACGATCAGGTACTTGAAGGGATTGGTGTTCAGCGTGGAAAGCGCGTCGATCTGCTCAGTCACGCGCATGGTGCCGATTTCCGCGGCGATCGCGGCGCCGATGCGGCCTGCGACGATCAGTGCGGCCAGCACGGGTCCGAGTTCGCGGGTGAGCGAGATCACCACCACGCGGGGCATGGCCGCCTCGGCGCCCACATTGAAGCCGGTATAGGTCTGCAGTGCGAGCACCATGCCGGTGAAAACCGCGGTCATGCCGACATAGGGCAGCGAGTAATAGCCGATCTCCACCATCTGCCGCAGAGTGAGGCGCAGATAGAAAGGCGGCCGCACGCAATGGAGCAGCGCCTGCAGAGCGAACAGCGTCAACCGTCCGGTCGAAGCAAGCCCGTTGAGGAAAGTGCGTCCGATCGGTTGAAGAACGGCTGTCACGAGGCGCTCCCGGTCGCGGCGAGATAGCGGCGTTCATAGCGCTTGCCGAATGCCGTCAACACTTCATATCCGATTGTGCCGGCGGATCGCGCCAGGTCATCGACGCTCTGCTGCGGCCCGATGATGTCTACCGAGTTGCCGGGCTGACAAGCGGCGACGGGCACAGGGCCGACATCCACTGTCATCAGATCCATCGAAATGCGGCCCACGATTGGCGCCCGCTCCCCTGCGAAGAATACGGCGCCCCGATTGCCCAGCGATCGGAATATTCCGTCGGCATAACCGACCCCGATGACCGCGAGGCGCGACGGTCCCCCAAATTGGTGCGAGGCACCATATCCAACGGTCATACCCAAGTCAACGTCCCGTACTTGCAGGATTTTTCCCTGCAACCGCACCACCGGCCGCATCGGATTCGGCTGCCCGATGGTGGGCTCCAGCCCATAGAGCGCCGCGCCCGGGCGGATCAGATCGAAATGGTAGTCGGCGCCGAGGAAGATCGTGGAGGATGCCGCCAGGCCGAGGCTCGGCTTCTTGCCGCCGGGCCATGGAAGGCGGTCGGTCATGGCGCGGAAACGGTTCAATTGCTGCCGGTTCAGCGGATGCGCCGGCTCATCGGCGCAGGCGAGATGGCTCATCACGTGGATGAGCGGCACGCCGTTCAGCAGATGCGCATCCTTCGCCAGACGCGCCACATCGGCCTCGCTCAACCCCAGCCTGGAAATGCCGGTATCGATCTGCAGGGCGGCCGGTTTCGGCGCGGATGATGCACAGTATTTCCGCCATTCATCGAGCTGGCCGAGGGTGGCCAAAATCGGCACCAGGTCGGCGGCGGCGACGGCCGCGGCGCTCCCCGGCGGCAGGCCGTTCAGCAGGAAGATCGTCGCCGCGGGCAGCAGCGCAGGACGAAGCGCGAGACCTTCGTCCAGTGTCGCCACGAAGAACTGACTGCACCCCGCGCGCTGCAGCGCCGGCGCCACCATCGCGGCGCCGAGGCCGTAGGCATCCGCCTTGACGACGGCACCGCAGACCGCCGGTCCGACCAATTTGGCCAGCATGCGGTAATTCGCGACAATGGCGCCAAGATCGATGGTCAGGGTGGCGGCGACGTCGCCGCTGACGCCGGTCGGCATGGAGTCTCGATCAGCCGTGTTGCTCTGGCAGTGACCCGTCTTCGGCGAGATCGCTGAACCGCGTCAACATCCCTTCGAAATAGAGCGACCGGGTCCCGATCGGGCCATGACGCTGCTTCGCGACAATGACATCCGCCTTGTTGTGGACTTCTTCCGCGCGACGCTGCCACCGGGCCGTACGGTCATGAAACTTGTCGTCGGCCTCGTCCGGTCGCTGCGTCGGCACGGCGCGCTCGTGATAGTACTGTTCGCGGTAGACGAACATCACCACGTCGGCGTCCTGTTCGATCGAGCCCGATTCACGGAGATCGGCCAATTGCGGCCGCTTGTCGTCGCGGAGTTCGACGGCGCGGGAGAGCTGGGAGAGCGCCAGGACCGGAACGTCGAGTTCCTTGGCGATGGCTTTTAGGCCGCGGGTGATTTCGGAGATTTCCTGCACCCGGTTTTCGGATCCCTTGGAATTGGATCCGCGCATGAGCTGCAGGTAATCGATGACGATCATGTCGAGGCCATGCTGGCGCTTCAGCCGCCTGGCGCGGGTGCGCAGCATCGGAATCGTCATGGCTGGCGTGTCGTCGATGAAGAACGGCACCTCGGTTATGGCCTGCGCCGCTTCGACGATCCGGCCGAAATCCTGCTCCTTCACCTCGCCGCGCCGGATGCGATCCGAGGAGACGCCGGACTTCTCCGCCAGGATGCGGGTGGCGAGCTGCTCGGAGGACATTTCCATCGAGAAGAACGCGACCCGGTAGCGCTCGCTGGTCTCCGGCTCCCGCGCCGCCTGGGCGGCGTTGAAGCCCATATTCGTCGCCAGCGCGGTCTTCCCCATCGAGGGGCGGCCAGCGAGGATGATGAGATCGGATTTCTGCAGGCCACCCAGCATCTTGTCGAGATCGCGCAATCCGGTGGTGACGCCGGTGACATGGCTGTCGCGCTGATAGGCGGCTTCCGCCATCTGCAGCGCACTGTGCAGCACGGTGTTGAAACTCTGCGGGCCGCCCTCGGTCTGGCCGGATTCCGCGAGGTTGAACAGCTTCAGCTCGGCGCTCTCGATCTGGTCCAGCGCGGATTTCTCCAGGTCGACGACATAGGCATCGTTGACCACATTCTCGCCAAGATCGATCAGCTGCCGGCGCAGGAAAAGATCATGGACTGCGTGACCGTAGTCTTCCGCATTGATCACGGTGACGACGGATTGCGCCAGTTCCACGAGATATTGCGCGCCGCCGATCTCAACGAGGGCGCCGTCCTGGTCGAACAGGTTCTTCAGCGTCACCGGATTGGCGATCTGGCCGCGCTGGATGAGCTTGCCCATCGCTTCATAGATGCGGCCATGCAGCGGATCGGCAAAATGCTCGGGCCGCAGGAATTCGTTGACGCGATCGAAGACGAGGTTGTTCGCGAGAACGGCGCCGAGCAGCGCCTGCTCGGCATCGTAATTGACCGGCGGCGTGCGCTGCGGCGCTGCAGCGTCACCGCTTCTCAGCCTGGTGACGTTGTTGGCCGTGATGTTGTTTGTGCCCGCAGGTTCCATGAGCGCGACCATAGCAGCACGATGATCGCACCGCTTGCGATATCGTGCTGTGGATTAGGTGTATATCCGGGATCGAATCTAAAGCCGCCATCGAGTCGCGGCCTAGGCAATTTGTTCCGCGCCTTATTCCGCGCAGGCGCGGCGAAACTCCGAAAACTCAGTTCGGGGGCGCGGTCGCGCCGGCTTTCTCGACGGGAACGGCGACGGTCACCATCCCCGCCTTTTCGAACGTCAGGGTGGCTTGAAAGCTGTCGCCCGCTTTCAACGGTTTTGCGAGGTTCATCAACATGATGTGCATGCCGCCGGGCTTCAGCACGACGGACTTTCCGGCGTCCAGATCGAGCGGCCCTTCCGGCTGCATCATCATCATGCCGTTCTGCATTTCCATGGAATGGACCGCCGCGGATTGCGCCGCCGCAGTCTCGATCTTCATCAGCCGATCCGGCGCGGCGCCCGCATTCTTGATCTCGAGATAGATCACGCCAACGGTCGAGGCGCCCGGCGTCGCCCGCGCCCAGGGCTGGATGACGGTGAGGTCGCCCGCTTTGAAATCTTCCGCGTAAGCCGGCATGACCCACGCGGTCACGATCCACGGAAACGCCAGAACCAGCCACAAGAACCGTCGCATCAGCTTTGCCCACTCATCAATGAACGCATCTTGTCCTTCATGGCATCCGGTGCCAGATCCGCCTGAACGACGCCGACGAACCGATAGTCGGGATCCATGACATAGATAATGGTCGTGTGATCCATCAAATAGTTGTCGCCGTCGCCCACTTTCTTGAAATAGACCCGGTAGCCCTTCGCCGCGGCGGCGATGTCGTCCACGCTGCCGGTCAGGCCGACGATGCGCGGATCGAAGGCGGCGGTGTATTGC
>DASYDA010000412.1:0-3673 GCA_036499865.1 Dongiaceae bacterium
CCGTGATCGGCAAGATCCAGAAAAAAATCCTCATCGAAGAAGCGGCGGCGGCCCAGAAGGCTGCTTCGACCGCAAAGGAGAAGAGTTCATGAAAGAAGCCGTGATCGCCGGATATCTCCGTTCGCCTTTCCATTTCGCCAACAAAGGCGCGCTCACCCGGGTGCGCCCGGACGACTTGACGGCAACGGTGGTGAAGGCGCTGATCGCCCAAACCGGCATCGATCCCAAGGAAATTGAGGACCTGCTGCTGGGATGCGCCTTTCCCGAAGGCGAGCAGGGTCTCAACGTCGCGCGCCTCATCGTTCTTATCGCGGATCTGCCGATTTCGGTCGCCGGCGCCACCATCAACCGCTTCTGCGGCTCCTCCATGCAGGCGATCCACTCGGCGGCCGGCGCGATCGCCTTGGGTGCCGGCGACGTCTTCATCTGCGCCGGCATCGAGAGCATGACCCGGGTGCCGATGCTGGGCTTCAACCCGATGCCGAACCCGGCGCTCAATGAGCGCATGCCGGCCGCCTATATCTCCATGGGCATGACCGCGGAGAACGTCGCCAAGAAATACGGCATCTCGCGCCAGGAGCAGGATGCCTTTGCGGTCGAAAGCCAGGCCAAGGCCGCCTCCGCGCGCCAGGCCGGGAAGCTGAAGGACGAGATCGTGCCGATCACCGCCGGCAAGGAAGTCGTGAACAGCGACGGCTGCATCCGCGAGGGCACGACCTTGGAAGCGCTCGCCGGATTGAAGCCTGCTTTCGATGAAAAGGGCGTGGTCACCGCCGGCACCTCCTCGCCGCTGACCGACGGCGCTTCCGCCTGCCTGGTCGTCTCCGCGGAATACGCCAAGGCGCATGGCTTGAAGGTGTTGGCGAAGATCAAGAGTGTCGGCGTCGCCGGCTGCGCGCCGGAGATCATGGGAATCGGCCCGGTCGGCGCCACCCAGAAGGCGCTGAAGCGCGCCGGCCTCACCATCGACAATATCGACATCATCGAGCTCAACGAGGCCTTCGCCTCGCAATCCCTCGCCTGCATCCGCGACCTGAAGATCGACGTGAAGAAGGTGAACCTCGATGGCGGCGCCATCGCGCTTGGTCATCCCTTGGGCGCCACCGGCGCCCGCATCACCGGCAAGGCGGCGGCTTTGCTGAAACGCGAAGGCAAGCAATTCGCCCTCTCCACCCAATGCATCGGCGGCGGCCAGGGCATCGCCACCATCCTGGAGGCGGTGTGATGTTTGTCTCCGTCGCTCGCTCGATACCAGCTTCTCACTCCGTCATGGCCGGACTTGGTCCGGCCATCCACGCCTTTCCTTCCGGTCGCGCAGAAGGCGTGGATGCCCGCACCAAGTGCGGGCATGACGATACGGTTTGTGGGCACGGGCGGAGGGTATCATGACCATCGAAAAAGCCTGCGTCATCGGCGCGGGCGTCATGGGCGCCGGCATCGCGGCGCAGATCGCCAATGCCGGCGTGCCGGTGCTGTTGCTGGATATCGTGCCCAAGGATGCGCCCAAGGACGGCCCTGGGGATCGCAGTGCCATTGCCAAGGGCGCCATCGACAAGCTGCTGAAGGCGGACCCGGCGCCGCTGATGTCGAAAGCGGCGGCCAAGCTGATCACGCCCGGCAATATCGAGGACGATCTCGAGAAGCTGAAGGATGTCGATTGGATCGTCGAGGCCGTGATCGAGAAGCTTGAGATCAAGCAGAACCTCTATCGCAAGCTCGAAGGCCATCGCAAAGCCGGCTCCATCGTCTCCTCCAACACTTCCACCATTCCGCTGCACACTTTGATGGAGAGCGAATCCGAGGCGCTGCAGAAGGATTTCTGCATCACCCATTTCTTCAACCCGCCGCGCTACATGCGGCTCCTGGAAGTGGTGGGCGGATCGAAGACGCGGCCCGAGGCTCTACAAACCGTCAGCGATTTCGGCGACCGCCGCCTCGGCAAGGCGATCGTCCCGGCCAAGGACACGCCGGGCTTCGTCGCCAATCGAATCGGCGTCTTCTGGATGCAGGCCGCCGTCAATGCGGCGCTGGATATGGGCCTCACCGTCGAAGAAGCCGATGCCGTCATGGGCCGTCCGATCGGCGCGCCGAAAACCGGCATCTTCGCCTTGCTCGATCTGGTCGGCCTCGACCTGCAGCCTCATGTCGATGCCTCGATGCGGCAGGCGCTCGCCAAGGACGATCCCTATCAATCCGTCCGCCGCGACTTCCCGCTGCTGGAGAAGATGATCGCGGACGGCTATACCGGCCGCAAGGGCAAGGGCGGCTTCTACCGCCTGCAGAAGAACGGCGCGGAACGCGTAAAAGAATCCATCGATCTCAAGACCGGCGCCTATCACGTCTCGGAGCGCGCGCGGCTGGAATCCGCCGATGCCGCCAAAGCCGGCCTGAAGACATTGCTCAGCCATCCCGACAAGGGTGGCAAATACGCCTGGTGGGTGATGTCGCGGCTGATGGCCTATGCCGCTCTCCTGGTGCCGGAAATCGCCGATGACGTCACCGCCGTCGATCTCGCCATGCGCACCGGTTTCAACTGGAAGCGCGGTCCCTTCGAGATGATCGACCAGATCGGCGCCGCCTGGTTCGCCGAGAAGCTCGCCGCCGACAAGCAGCCGGTGCCGCCGCTGCTGAAGCTCGCCGCCGAGAAAGGTGGCTTCTACAAGGTGGAGAACGGCGCGCTGCAATTCCTCGGTACCGACGGCGCCTATCACGCCGTGAAACGTCCGGATGGTGTGCTGCTGCTCTCCGACGTGAAGCGCGCCTCGAAGCCCATTCTGAAAAACGCCTCCGCCAGCCTCTGGGATCTCGGCGACGGCGTGGCCTGCCTGGAATTCCACAGCAAGATGAACGCGATCGATCCGGATACGCTTTCCCTGCTGAAGCAATCCCTCGATCATGTCGGCAAGAAGATGAAGGCGCTCGTCATCCACAACGAGGCGGACAACTTCTCCGTCGGCGCCAATATCGGCCTGGCGCTCTTCGCCGCCAATATCGCCATGTGGCCGATGCTGGACGATCTCATCGGCCAAGGCCAGGCCGCCTATAAAGCGGTGAAGTTCGCGCCCTTCCCCGTCATCGGTGCGCCCAGCGGCATGGCCTTAGGGGGAGGTTGCGAGATCCTGCTCCATTGCGCCGCCGTGCAGGCCCATGCCGAGACCTATATGGGCCTGGTCGAGGTCGGCGTCGGCTTGGTGCCCGGCTGGGGTGGTTGCAAGGAGATGCTGCTGCGCTGGCAGCCCGGCCCCAAGGATCCGAAAGGACCGATGCCGCCGGTGGCCAAGGTCTTCGAGACCATCTCCCTCGCCACGGTCGCGAAATCCGCGGCCGAAGCCAAGGAGCTGCGCTTCCTGCGGCCGGCCGACGCCGTCACCATGAATCGCGACCGCCTGCTGCACGACGCCAAGCAGCGCGCCTTGCAAATGCTGAAGGACGGCTACAAGCCGCCGGAGGCGAAAGAGATCCGTCTCCCCGGGCCGACCGGCAAGGCCGCCCTCGAACTGGCCGTCGATGGCTTCCACAAGCAGGGCAAGGCCCTCGATCACGACGTGACCGTGTCGATGGCGCTGGCCGATGTGCTGAGCGGCGGCGCCACGGATTTCACCGTGGCAATCACCGAGGACCAGATCCAGAAGCTGGAGAAGAAGGCCTTTCTCGGCCTGCTCCACACCGGCCC
>DASYDA010000413.1:0-1625 GCA_036499865.1 Dongiaceae bacterium
GCCGAACAATCTCGTCTGCGGGAAGCCGTAGCCTTCCGGGTCCTTCCAGGGACCGACCACGAGATAGATCAACAGAAGCTGCGCCACATAAGTGAGCATCAGGCTGGTCAGGATCTCGCTGGCGTTGAACCGGGTCTTCAATAGCGCGGGAATGGCCGCCCAGGCCATGCCGCCCAGGGCGCCGGCCACGATCATGCCGGGGAGAATCCAAAAACCGGTGGCGTCACCCGCCCAAAGGGCAACGCCGCCACCGGCGATGGCGCCCAGGATGAACTGTCCTTCGGCGCCGATATTCCAGACATTGGCACGAAAGCCAATGGCGAGGCCGACGCCGATCAGTACCAGCGGGGCCGCCTTGACGGAAAGCTCGGCCAGCCCATCGAGATTCGACAGCGGCGCCACCACGAAGGCGTAGAGCGCCGCGCCGGCCGGTTTTCCGAGCGCCGCGAAGATCGCCGCGGAAACGATCAGGGTCGCGACAATGGCGACGATCGGCGAAAGCCAGGCCCAGAGTTGCGAATGATTGCCCCGGGGCTCAAGCCGCAGCGCCATCGCCACTCCCCATGTTTCCGTTCCCCATGTTTCCGCCCGCCATGCTTCCATTCGAGGCGAAATTGCCGCCCATCAGGATGCCGATCTCCGCAACGGTGAGTGTGCTTGCAGGCCGCGCTTCCGACAGCCGGCCGCCGGCAATGACCGCGATCCGGTCGGCTATTTCCATCAGCTCGTCGAGATCCTGCGAGATCACCACCACCGCGGCGCCACGATCGGCGAGGTCGAGCAGCGCTTGCCGGATCGCCGCGGCGGCGCCGGCATCGAGGCCCCAGGTCGGCTGCGCCACCACCAGCACGCCGGGCGATTGCAGGATTTCCCGGCCGACGATGAAACGCTGCAGATTGCCGCCGGACAGCGAACGCGCTTCGGCGGCCGGCCCTTCGCTGCGCACCGAGAAGCCCCGGATGATCTCGCGCGCGAAGGCCAGTGCGCCGCGGCTGTCCACAAACCCGTTCCGCACCAGTTTCTTGCGGCGATAGGCGGAGAGCAAAGCGTTCTCGCTCAAGCTCATGTCGCGGACCGCGCCATGATCATGCCGTTCCTCGGGCACGAAACAGGCGGCGAGATTGCGCCGCGCCGCCGGACCAAGCTGTCCCGCGGCGGTGCCGTCGATCCGGATCGCTTCGGCACGACCGGCCAAGGCCTCGCCGGACAAAGCCGCCATCAACTCGTTCTGTCCGTTGCCGGCGACGCCGCCGATACCCAGGATCTCGCCGGCACCGACCTGGAAGGAGATGTTCTTGAGATCGACGCCGAATTCGCGATCGGCGACGAGCGATAGATCCTCCACCGTCAGCCGCGCGGGTGCTTCCTCCGCGCCGTCCTCATGCAGATGGTAAGGCGGACGCAGAGTGGCGCCGATCATCATCTCGGCGAGATGCTTGGCAGTCTCGCGGCGCGGGTCGCATTCCGCCACCACCATGCCCTGCCGCATGATCGTGGCGCTCTCGCAGAGCACCCGGATTTCTTCCAGCTTGTGGCTGATATAAAGGATCGCGCAGCCTTCCGAGGCCAGCCGCCGCAATGTCCGGAACAGCCGGTCGATCTCCTGCGGCGTCAGCACCGAGGTC
>DASYDA010000414.1:0-8844 GCA_036499865.1 Dongiaceae bacterium
TTTCTGCGCCGCCTCGACGCGCTCGATATCGCCCACCGCGGCGCGCGGGCCGAATTCCTCCTGGAAGCCCATGGGGAAGGCTTCGTCATAGCGTTTCAGCAGCGTCAGGCCCACGGCCTCGCCCTTGATATCGACCAGGGCTTCTTTCAACCGGTCGCGCCAGGAGCGGCAGGCATCGGCGATCTGCGTCTCCAGGGTCTTGGCGTCGTAATTCGGGATCTCGCCGGGAACGGTCGCGACGATGATATGGAGCCGCGCCAGCGGCCCGTCGCCCATATGGGTGTAATAGGTCGAGACCTTGCCGTTGAAGCCCTTCTCCAGGATGTCCTGGATCTGCAGGCGCAGCACCGTGGTGAAGCGGTCGCGCGGCAGGTAGACAAAGCAGGAGAGGTACCGCTCATAGGGGTCGCGGCGCACGAACAAGGCCACACGCTGGCGCTCCTGCAGATGCAGGATGCCGATCGCGGTTTCGAACAGCTCTTCTTCCGAGGCCTGGAACAGCTCGTCGCGCGGATAGGTCTCCAGGATGTGCTCCAGCGCCTTGTCGTCATGGCTGTTCGGCGCAAAGCCCGCACGCTTGCTCACTTGCTCGACCTTGTGGCGCAGCAGCGGGATTTCCCACGGGCTGCGGCTATAGGCGGCTGACGTGAAGAGGCCGACGAACAGCCGTTCGCCGATGGCCTTGCCCTTTTTGTCGAAACGCTTGACGCCGATCGCATCCATCGGCGCGTCGCGGTGCACGGTGGAGCGCAGGCTGGCCTTGGTGACCAGGAGGGATTTCGGCTGGGCGATGAAGCTGCGGATCTCGGAGGGCGCGTCGCCGCGATTCCGGATGCCGCCGAAGGCCCGCACTTCCGGGTCCTTCAGCAATCCCATCGCCGGACCCTCCGCGATCTTGTAGTTCGCGGTGCCTTTGCTGCCGGTCAATTCGTAATCCCGGTAGCCCAGGAACGTGAAATGGTTGTCCTCGACCCATTTGAGAAAGGCCAAGGTCTCTTCGATCTCGCTTTTATCCGTGCCGGCGGACTCGGTCGTCACATCCGCGATGGCGCTCTTCAGCTGATCGCGCATGGCATGCCAATCCGCCACCGCGGTGCGCACATCGGCCAATACGATCAGCAATCGGGATTTGATCTCCTCCATGCGGGTCGCGCTGGCGGCCTGGGCCACATGCAGCTGCATGATCGATTCCGCCGGGGCGTCGGCTTTGCCCAGGGAGACCAGTTTGCCGCCGGCATCGCGCTCGACCCGCATGATGGGGTGGATCACCAGATGTACGGCGACATCCTGGCGGGTGAGTTCGGCGGTGACCGAATCCACCAGGAAGGGCATGTCGTCATTGATGATGTCGATGATCGTATGCGGGCTGCTCCAGCCATGCTCCTCGGTTTCCGGATTGAATACCCGGATCTTCGGCATGCCGGGCGTCCGCTTCATCGCGAAATTCAAAAGCGAGAGCGCCGCGGAGAACAGGTCCTCGGGCGAAGCGCTGCCGATGTCGTCGAAAGCCACATTTGCATAAAACGTGCGGATGAAGTCTTCGACCTGTTTCACCCGCGGCCGCTCGATCCGATCAGCGGCGAAACGCAGCACGTCATTGGTCAGTTTGGTTTTCAGATCATCGGCTCGCATGATGGGCTCATGAATAAGGGATGAAAGGGGTGAAGCGGTCGTTTTGTGGCAAAGGCTGCCGGTATTGATTTTTTTTGAAGACTAGCCCAAGGCGGGCCAGCCTGCCAGTTCGGTTCTATTGATGACGATGAGCTCTTCAGCCCAAGCCATTGCACAGGCGTAACATTTGTTCCGCAGCATAGTTCACGCATCGTTAAGCAATTATTGCGATGGTTGTGGAGGGCGACCCGCCACGGCGGTTCAGGGACGGCAGGGGAGATCGACCGAGATGCTCATGAGCGAAGTGCGCGGGGAGATGCTCCTGCGCAAGCTTCCTAAACCGGTGGCCGACAGCCTGACCAGCGAGCAGATTGCCGCCATCCGCCGTGCTTCCGGCGATATCCCACAACGGCGACATCCTATCGATAGCCGATTCAGCCTTCGGCTGCCTTTCCTGGGCACGGTCTATTGTGTGCTGCTGATCGGCAAGGAGAAACGCAGCTCGCAGCGCCGCTCGTCGGATCGCGCGCTCAAGCCCACGGATCGCATCGGTGCGACGGTGCTGATCGCCTTGATCACCGCCGGCCTTCTGGTCGCCGCTCTGGTCGGAATCCTGTTCGAGAATGCGATCCTCTCGAGTTAGGGGATGTGCTCTCCTTCTCGGCATCGCGCTCGGCCTCGCCGGTTCGGGGCAGGGGCGCGGCGACACGGTGCCGAATGCGACACCCCCGCTGAAAAACCCGGGCATTGAAGGCGTCGATCATCGGCATCCCGCCGATTCCTCCGCTTGGCCCTGGATTGCGATCGGCCAGCTCAATACCGAGACCGGGGAACGCTGCACCGCCGCTCTGATCGCGCCCAAGGCGGTGCTGACCGCCGCGCATTGCCTCTACAACGCCTTCTCCGGCCGCTGGTCGCTGCCCATGGAGGTTCATTTCGTCGCCGGCTACAGCAAGGGACATTACGCCGCCCACGCGGTGGCCCGGCACTTCGACATCGCGCCGGGCTACGACCCCTATCACGTCAACGACGTCCATCAATATGTTCGCGATTGGGCGGTGGTCGAGTTGGAGCGGCCGATCGACCTGAAGCCGATCCCGCTCTCGTCGCGGGATATCGCCTCCATGATGCAGGCGGCAAGCGGCGGCGCGATGAATTGTGCCGGCTATGGCCGCGATTACTCGGAAGTGTTGATGCGGCACCAGGGCTGCAGCCTGCTGGGCCAGATGGAGAACGGCCAGTTGTTGGCACATCGCTGCGATGTGACCTTCGGCGTGTCGGGAGCACCCTTGCTGCTGATCGAAAACGGCAAGGCGGAGATCATCGGCATCAACAACGCGATCGCGGATTCCGGCAGGAATGAATTCGCCGTCGCCGTGCCGGTCTGGAATTTCGCGGCCGCAGTCCGGAAGCTGATCAGCGCGAAGTAGCGTTCCTTCCGGCACTCAGGCGCAGCACGAGATAACCCACCACCGCCGAGGCGATCGAGCCGGCGAGCACGCCGATCCGCAACGGCGCCGCCCATTCCGGCCCCTCGAAGGCGAGGGTGCCGATGAACAGGCTCATGGTGAAGCCGATCCCGGTCAGCGCCGCGGCGCCATACATCTGCGGCCAGCTTACGTTCTCCGGCAGGCGGAAGAGGCCGAGAGCCGCGCCGATCGCAGCCGTCAGCATCACGCCCACCTGCTTGCCGATGAAGAGGCCGCCGGCGATGCCCAAAGTGAGCGGCTGGAACAATGTCTCCAGGGTCACATTGCCCAGCGAGACGCCGGCATTGGCGAAGGCGAAAATCGGCATGATCGCGAAGCTCACCCAGGGATGCAGCGCATGCTCGCAGCGCCGCAACGGCGATTCTTCGCCCGGTATTCCGGTTTTCAGTGGAATGGCGAATGCAATGGCGACGCCGGCCAGGGTCGCATGGACGCCGGATTTCAGCACGCAGATCCAGATGAAGATGCCGAGCAGCACATAGGGTGCCAGGCGGGTGACGCCGGACCGGTTGAGGATGGCGAGGCCGATGATACCGAGGCCGGCGAGCCCCAGTGCGATCAGTGAGAGATCCTCGGTGTAGAAGAGGGCAATGATGACGATCGCGCCGAGGTCGTCGATGATGGCGAGGGCCAGGAGGAAGATCTTCAGCCCTTCGGGCACGCGGCTGCCGAGCAGCGCCATCACGCCCATGGCGAAGGCGATATCGGTCGCCGCCGGGATCGCCCAGCCACGCAAGGCTTCCGGCGTCGCATGGTTGAAGAAGAGATAGACCAGCGCCGGCATCGCCATGCCGCCCATGGCGCAGAAGCCCGGCAAGGCGACCTGGCGCAGGCTGGAAAGCTCGCCCTCCAGCACCTCGCGTTTGATTTCGAGGCCGACCAGGAAGAAGAACACGGCCATCAGGCCGTCATTGATCCAATGCAGCAGCGATTTTTCAAGGAAGAGCCGACCTATCCCCCCGCCGGCCGGCATTTCCAGCATTTCCTGGTAATAGGGAGCGAGGGGCGAGTTATCGAGGATGAGAGCGAATACCGACGCGATCAGCAGCAGGATGCCGCCGGCGCTTTCCAGTCTCAGGAATTCCCGCAACGCCTGCAAGGGCGCGCGGCGCTGCGGCTGAGGTTGCGGTCTAGGCGAGCTTGAAGCCGGCATGCTTCCCCCGGAACCCGATCAGGATGGCCCGGAGAGTATAGGCTCGGCGTTGAAATGGCACCTTGAAGAGGAAGTTCTCCCTCAGCGGAATCCGCCGATGGCGCCTTACATGAAATGCGGGGCCCAGAGGATGAGGCACATCAAGGCCCCGAAAGCCGCACCTTCGGCAAGCTGATGCATGATTCGCGTCATCGGAGTTCTCCTTATTCCTGAGGATGTATCATCTATGTACCTATAATGTTCTCATTTTATTCCGACCGTCAAGCGACAAGTTCCGGACCTCGCTTAAGCCGCGATTGAAGGGCGGGCGCTGGAGAAATCCGCGTGCAAGCGGTTGCGTGGCCCGTCCCGCTTCGACCGAAAGAGGCACTCCCCAGCCGGCGGACACGGGCGCCGTCAATGTGCGCCGGACTTTATTCCTTCAACCGGTTTCCCGATGTTGTATCTTATCGGCATCGGGGTTGCGCCAACGCCAGCATGACGTCCGTCTCACTGCCGAGGAGATGACCGATGACACCCTGGGAAATCAAGGCGGTCGAGTTCGCCAACTGCAATTGCAGCTATGGCTGCCCGTGCCAGTTCAATGCCCTGCCGACGCACGGCAACTGCGAGGGCGCGGTCGCCATCGAGATCAAGGAAGGCCATTACGGCGACGTGAAGCTGGACGGCCTGCGCATGGGCTTGGTCTTCCAGTGGCCCGGCGCCGTCCATGAGGGCCACGGCAAAGGCCAGCCTTTCGTCGATGAGCGCGCCGACGAGAAGCAACGCGACGCGCTGCTCAAGATCATGTCGGGGCAGGATACCGACCCCATGGCGACCATGTTCGCGGTCTACTTCGCGATGATCGAAAAAGTCTACGATCCGATCTTCGCCCCGATCGAATTCGAAGTGGACGTCGAGGGCCGCAAGGGCCGGTTCATCGTTCCCGGCCTGGTGGAGACCCGCGGCGAGCCGATCAAGAATCCCGTCACGGGAGACGAGCATCGGGTCAGAATCGACATGCCGGGAGGTTTCGAATTCGAGCTCGCCGAGATCGGAAGCGGCACTTCGAGCACCCAGGGCCGTATCAAGCTCGATTTGAAGTCGACCTACGGACAATTTGCGCATCTCCATCTCAACAATCACGGCATGGTGCGGCACCGAACGGCCTGAAAATGCCGGGCGAGGAGCGATCGCTGACGGAGAGCGCCCTCAGGCGCGACCGTTGGATCGTGATCGCGGGACTGGTCGGCATCACCTTGCTCTCCTGGGCCTATATCATCAGCGGCGCCGGCACCGGGATGTCGGTCTGGGGCATGACCTCCGTCTCGCTGTTCCCACATCGCCTGGCGGAAGCGTCGATGGGCGACATGCCGATGGGCGGGACGATGGACGGCATGTCCATGTCGCCCGCAGCACCCGCCGCATGGGCGCCCGGCTATTGGATCATCATGCTCCTCATGTGGTGGGTGATGATGATCGCGATGATGACGCCGAGTGCGGCGCCGATGATCCTGATCTATGCGCGGGCCATGCGGCATGCGCAGGAAAGCGGGAGGATGCAGCGGGGAGAGGTTCCGACGGCGGCTTTTGCCGGCGGATATCTCCTGGCTTGGCTCGGATTCTCGCTCGGTGCCACCTGCTTCATGTGGGCCTTTGAGAGAACTGGATTCATTTCCGCCACGATCATGTCCTCGACCAGCGCGAAGCTCTCGGCGTCCATCCTGATTCTCGCGGGGCTCTACCAGCTTTCGCCGCTGAAGCATATTTGCCTGCAGCGCTGCCGCAACCCGGCGGCGTTCATCTCGCGTCATTGGAGGCCTGGCGCCTCCGGGGCATTGCGGATGGGATTGGAGCACGGCATTTTCTGTATCGGCTGCTGCTGGATCCTGATGGCGCTGCTGTTCGTCGGCGGGATCATGAACCTGCTGTGGATCGGCATCCTCGCGCTCGTCGTCATCCTCGAGAAGATCGCCCCGCACGGCTCCCGATTGGCATGGATCGGCGGCGTCGTTCTCTTGGCATGGGGTGCGGCGACGCTGTTCGTCTAGCAATGTCGGTGCCGTGGCCTTTGGTCCAACTGGTCCGACGCCCGGTTTCGTTCGACGATATCACGCCGCGTGGAGGGAAAACTCGAACGGCATCGGCGTCGTGCAAAGGGCAGCGACTGACCGGCGGTCTCGGGTCCGGTGGCGAGGAGCGGGCAATGGCGGATGGCACGGCCGAGAATACGCACAGCGACACCGCGGGCATGACCGCGGGCATGAATTGGCTGCCCGGCGGCACGTTCCGCATGGGTTCCGACCGGCATTATCCCGAGGAGGCGCCCGTCCATCGCGTCGCCGTGGACGGTTTCTGGATGGACGAGACGCCGGTCACCAATGGGCAGTTCCGTGCCTTTGTCCAGGCGACCGGGCATATCACTTTCGCCGAGATCCCGCCGGATGCGAAAGACTATCCAGGGGCCTTGCCGCATATGCTGCGGGCCGGCTCACTGGTGTTCAGCCCGCCCTCTGCACCCGTGGATCTCCGCGACTGGTCGCAATGGTGGGCTTTCAAGTTCGGCGCGACCTGGCGCAGGCCTTATGGCGCCGGCAGCTCCATCAAGGGTCTCGACGATCACCCGGTCGTGCATGTCGCCTATAGGGATGCCGAGGCTTATGCGGCTTGGGCCGGCAAAGCGCTGCCGACCGAAGCGGAATGGGAATTCGCGGCCAAAGGCGGCCTCGACGGGGCGGAGTTCGCTTGGGGAGACGAGTTCGCGCCGGCCGGCCGGCACATGGCCAATACCTGGCAGGGCGCCTTTCCGCTGGAAAACACCAAGGCCGATGGCTTCGCGCGGACCTCTCCGGTCAAGGCCTTCCCGGCCAACGGCTACGGTCTCTACGACATGATCGGGAATGTCTGGGAATGGACGACGGACTTCTGGTCGACGCGCCATCCGGCGGATGCCGCGAAGGCCTGTTGCGTGCCGCAGAATCCGCGCGGCGGAGCGGAAAGCGGCAGCTACGATTCGAGGCTGCCCGCCATCCGCATCTCCCGCAAGGTCCTGAAGGGCGGCTCGCATCTCTGCGCTCCCAACTACTGCCGGCGCTACCGCCCGGCGGCGCGGCATGCTGAACCGACCGACACGTCGACCAGCCATGTGGGATTCCGCTGCATCCGGCGTTCTCTCATGCTCTAGGCAGTCTTCTCCCAGTCGAGGAATCGATCCCGGATTTCATGCGACGCCTGCAGCGGGTTCGCAGCAGGGCCGTCGGTCATTTGATCGTCTTCCTCGGATCCGGCCGGCCCATCGCGCAGGCCCGCGCTGCAGCCTTGCAATATCAAGCACAGCACGATGCAACCCAGCAGAACGTTCATCGCGCACCCACCATCTCGATCAGATCCAGGCCCATCATCACGACGCCGAGGCCGACGAAGGCGATGACGCAGACCTGCCGGATGAGCTCCTCGTTCAGCCGGATTTTTGGTGAATTCCTGCGCATGTTCGAAAACTCGACCTCATCTGGACTCATCTGGACACGGATACAAGCTGGCGTGGCTGCCATATGAAATCGATGGGGAACCGGCGAGCGGCCTATAAGCCCGGTGTAAAGAAGCCCGCCGCAGTCAGGACCTTTACGCGATCCATACACGGCGATCTCGACTTCCCGCTCGATCCCTTATGCGCGGCGGACCAGATTTCGAGAATGCCGGTTGCGAGATATGCCCGCACCGGCTTGTTGGCCGCCAGGCTAGAAAGTCCGTGAAACAAACATGAAAATCATCCATTCCGATTTCCAGATCCGACCGGCGCCGTCGCATTCCGCGCGTGCCGTCGAACATCTCTACGACAATGTTTTCGGCGGCGCGCGATTTCAGAAGGCATCGCATCGCTTCCGGGAAGGCGTCGAATCGATTTCAGAACTGAACTGGGTTGCGATGGAAGGCGATAGGCTGGTCGGCGCCATCCGCTACTGGCCGATCCTCGTCGGCAATGCGGGCCACCAGGCCCTGCTGCTTGGCCCCTTGGCCGTCACGCCCAATCGCATCCGCCGCGGCATCGGCAGCGCCCTCATGTTGAAGACGCTCTCCCTCGCGGCCTATCTCGGCCATGATCTCGTGCTTCTGGTGGGCGACCCCGACTACTACGGAAGATTTGGTTTTGTGCCCGCGTCGCCGCGCGGCTTCATCATGCCGGGCGAAAAGCGGCCCGACCGGCTGCAGGTAAAGCCCCTCAAGGCACTGATTCTGGATCGGGTCTCCGGCGCTCTCCGTCGCGCGGACACCGAACAGCTTCCGGCCGCCGCCCATGCCGGCCTGCGCACATTCCGGCCGCGCACGATCCGTCTGCATGCGGTCCATCTGCATGCGCGCTGATATCTCGAGTGGAAGCGCACAACGACGCGCAAGCGACAAACACGTCATCATCCGCTTGCGGCTGAGCCCACATCGTTTCCAGGCATTTTCGCGAGGGATCATGTCCGTCATCGATTTATCGACAGCGCGGCATCGCCATGCATCCATCGGCCCCAAAGCGGCGGAAGGGAGCGTGACGATCCGCTGTCGGATCTTCAGTCATGGCAAGGAAGATTGGAGTCGCGGCCTGCGTGAGCTGAAATATATCGT
>DASYDA010000415.1:0-17624 GCA_036499865.1 Dongiaceae bacterium
GGGAGTCTCAGCCTATCCCGCGGAAGTCACCAAGCAGATGGTGCTGAACTTCACCGCCGGCGGCGCCGCGGTCAATCAGCTCTGCAAGAACGCCGATGCCGATCTCCGGGTCTATGAGATGGCGCTCGACAATCCGACCGCGGATTTCACCAAGGCGCCGGCAATGACCGAGCCGGAATGCGCCCGCGCCATGGCCTATGGCATGACCTGCGTCGAGCCCGGCATCGACCTCCTCGCCTTGGGCGAGATGGGCATCGCCAACACCACCAGCGCCGCCGCCCTGACCGCGGCCCTGTTCGGCGGCAGCGGCGCGCATTGGGCGGGGCCCGGCACCGGCGTCCATGGCGCGCAGCTCGCCCGCAAGGCCGAGGTGATCGATCTCGGCCTGAAGCGGCATCGCGACGTCCTCGCCGATCCCCTGCAGGCGCTGCAATGCCTCGGCGGCCAGGAACTGGCGGCGATCCTCGGCGCCATCATCGCCGCGCGCATCGCGCGGGTGCCGGTGCTGCTGGACGGCTTCGCCACCACGGCCGCCGCCGCGGTCCTGTTCCGGATCGATCCCCATGCGCTCGACCACTGCCTGGTGGCACATTGCTCCGCCGAACCCGGGCATCGCCGGCTGCTGACCATCCTCGGCAAGACGCCGCTGCTCGATTTCGGCATGCGTCTCGGCGAAGCTTCCGGCGCCGCCTTGGCGATCCCGATCCTGCGCGCCGCCGTCGCCTGCCATAGCGGCATGGCGAGCTTCGCCGAAGCCGGCGTCAGCGGGAAGGACTGAGACCGCGACAACACGGAATCAGTTGTCGGATAGGCCCCCTCACCCTACCCTCTCCCCGCTGGGGAGAGGGGATTCGATGAGCAGCAGCACGACAAAATCGCCGGACGAGATCCGCGCCTTCATGCTGGACCGGCTCGGGCTTCGCGGCGGGTTCTGGCGTCCGGAGGAAGCTTCGGCGCGCGCCCAGGACTTGGGCATGATCCAGATCGATTCCATCCGCCGCACCGGCCTGCGCAACCACGAGATCGCCTGGGTCTCGCGCACGGACGCGCCGGTCGAAGGCTTCTACAACCTCGTCTATGGCGACCGGCGCATGCTGGAGACGCATTATCCGATCTTCGCCACGCGCCGCGATTGGCTGCCCTATTTCCTGAAGGACTTCCACAAGGCCGTGGAAGGCAGCATGCATTACGACGAGCTGAAGCCGGTCAAGCGGCGCCTGCTGAAACAGATCCGCGAAACCGGGCCGGTCAGCCCGGGCGAGCTCGAGGC
Source organism: Dongiaceae bacterium (assembly GCA_036499865.1). Classification (GTDB taxonomy): domain Bacteria; phylum Pseudomonadota; class Alphaproteobacteria; order Dongiales; family Dongiaceae; genus Dongia. Next base: position 1,271 of record DASYDA010000415.1, read on the forward strand.
GGAACGCATCATCGGCGGCTTCAACACGGTGAAGGCGACCACCAAGGCGCTCGAACATCTGTTCCACGAAGGCAAGGTCCAGGTCAGCGGCCGCACGCCGCATTTCCACCGCCAATTCGACCTGACCGAAAACGTGGCGCCGGAACTGCTGCAGCCGCTGCGCATCAAGCCGAAGGATTACCAGCGCTTCATGGTGACCTCGGCGCTGGACGTGCTAAAGATCGCCAGCCGCGGTCAGCTCGCACAGAGGGTCAACCACCATTTCGGCTCGTGGCGCGGGCCCGGCCTCACCGAGAGCCGCAAGATCGTCGATCGCATCGCCGAGGAAGGCCTGATCGAAGCCGTCGAAATGAAAACCGAAGACGGCACGCAGACCTGGTTCACCTTGGCGAAAGACGCCGCGGCCTGGGATTCATCCGCCACAGCCTCCGACGATACGGTCCGGCTGATCGCGCCGCTGGACAACCTGCTCTTCAACCGCGACCGCTTCACCGAGCTCTTCGGCTTCACCTACAAGTTCGAGGCCTATACGCCGGCGCATCAGCGCCGCTTCTATTTCGCGCTGCCGATCCTCTGGCACGACCGCGTCGTCGGGTTGATCGACGGCAAGCGCGAAGACGGCGTCTGGCAGATTCACGGCCTCGACCTCATCCATCCCGTCGATGCCGACGCCTTCCGCCGCGGCCTCCACCGCTTCGCCCGCATCGCCGGCGCGGAAAAGATCGCCGCCGACCGCAAGGTGCCCGCGCAATGGCGCAAGGCGCTCGCGGGCAAAGTCGGGGCGTGAACCGGTAGTCGGCCGCGGGCGACTGACTTCCGCAAGGCCGGCGTGCGGCCGCGTTTCAAATTTCAGGAGTGCATCCATGTTTGCGCGTTTTGCCGCCGGACTCATCGTGCTCGCGGCGCTTTCCGCTCCCGCTTTCGCCGGTTGCGATCAGGCCCAGGCGATCGACAAGATGACCAAGCTCTCCACGGCGCTCGGCCAGAAGGCCGGCGACGCGACGACGGCGGAGGATTCCCAGAAGATCGTCGCCGCGAACGAGAAGGTAAACCAGGGCGGTGAAGCGCTCGCCAAGGGCGATTACGATGCGGCCTGCACGATCTATGATTCCGTCGCGAAGGATTGGGGCATCCAGCTCTAGCTTTGCGATACCGATAAGGCGGGCGCGAATTCAGGAATTCGTGCCTGTTTCTCCATCCGGCTCAATTTCTTGAAGGCGATTTCGGCCTGCGTCGCAGTGCCGCGGTCCGGATAGGCAATTTTTCCGATCAGCCGGACCGGCTTGTTGGCGCGGGTATATTTGGCGCCCTTGCCGGCGCAATGCTTCTGGTAGCGCGCCTCCACATCCAGCGCGATTCCCGTATAGAGCGCGCCATCTGCGCATTCGATCAGGTAGAGAAACCAACCCATCATTGCTCCGATTTTAGGTAAGTTGACTCGAATAGAAACCAGATATTAACGGAGGTAAATTCATTATTAACCAATGGCTTAGCTGTATTGTTCACACACCTTTCATCGAAAATGTGATTTCATCGAGAAATGGATACCGCAGTACTCGCACTCATAGACCCCGCCATGGATGGACCAACCGGAATGCTTCCGCCGGTGCCGGTGATACCGGCGCAGCAGGGGCCGGTACGCTCGGCCCATGTCATGTGCGCGGGCGATCTCTTGGAAGAAGCGCCCTCGGTGGGGCCGCATGCCAATGGCGGCGAAGTGCTGGCACTCATGCAGCGCTCGCCGCTGACCTCGGTGGTTGCCATCGTCGATGAGAACGGCGCGGTGCTGGGCGCGCTGGAACGCGACCGCATCCTCACCGCCTTCTCGCAGCCGCTCTGGTACGACGTCTACAACCGCCGCGCCATCTGGCCGCTCGCCAATCGGCGGCCGCTGCTGGTCGATCGCGCGATGCCGCTGGAACAGATCAAGCAACTGATCGCCCGCGAATATCCGAGCGCCATCCAATCCGGCTTCCTGATCGCCGAAGAAGGGCGCTTCATCGGATTCGGCGCCATGTCGCGCCTGCTGGAATCGACGGTGGAGCAGGCGCATAAGCGCTTCGTGGAGCTCGATCTCGCGCGCAACGCGGCGGAATCCGCGGCGGCGGCGCGCTCGCGCTTCCTCGCCACCATGAGCCACGAATTGCGCACGCCGCTCAACGCCATCATCGGCTTCTCCGATCTCCTGCTGATCCAGATGCAGAGCGGCGGCACCGCGCTGAAGCTCGACGAATACCTGGCCGACATCCGCTCCAGCGGCCGGCATCTCCTGCAGATCATCAACGACATCCTGGACTTCTCCAAGCTCGAGACCGGCGCCATGTCGCTGGAGGATGCCGAGTTCCCGCTCCAGCCGATGATCAATGCGGCGGTGCGCATCGCCCGCGGCCAGAGCGAGAGCAAGGAAGTGGATCTCCACGCCGTATCGGAAGACCCGAACCTGGTGATCCGCGGCGACGAGCGCAAATTGCGCCAGGTCATGCTCAACCTGATCTCGAATGCCATCAAGTTCACGCCGCAAGGCGGCCGCATCGAGATCACCGATCGCAGAACGGCCGAGGGCGAGCTGACGATCGCCGTGCGCGATTCCGGCGTCGGCATCGCGGCACACGATCTCGAGCGGGTCTTCGAACCTTTCGTTCAGGCCGACGGCAATCTCGACCGCGCCAATAGCGGCACCGGTCTCGGTCTGCCCTTGAGCCGCCGGCTCATGGAGCTGCATGGCGGCACGCTGCATCTCGAAAGCGCGCTTGGCGAGGGCACGGCGGCGATCGTCACGCTACCGGGCTCCTGCATATCGCATTACTGAAGCCCCAAGACCGCTCGATCTATCCGGAATTCACTCCCCCACCTGCAGCAGCAGGCCGAGCGAACGCGCCCGCGCGAAGGACCAGAGATAGATCCCGAGCCCGATCGCCATGAACACCACGTTCAGGCCGAGCGAGGGCAGGAACAGATCCCAGCGGAAGACGTGCTGGAACATGACGGAGCGCATGCCCTCAAAGACATAGGTCGAGGGCAGCGACCAGGAAATGACCTGCAGCCAGCCGGGCAGCACGGTCACCGGATAGTAGACGGCACTCACCGGCGCCAGCAGGAAGACGATGAACCAGGCCAGGTTCTCGGCGGCGAGGCCGAAGCGCAGGATCATCGCCGTCACGACGAGACCCATGCTGCAACCCATCAGCAGGAGGCAGAAGAAGAAAGCGGCGAGCGGCGGCCCCAGGCTGAAGATCGAGAAATGATAGAAGGGGATCGCCAAGATCGCCGCCGGCAGCACGCCGACCAGCGAGCGCGCCAGCGCCATCACGACGAGAGAGATCATATGCTCGATCGGCGTCAGCGGGCTGCAATAGAGATTGGCGAGGTTGCGCGACCACAGCTCCTCCAGGAAGGAGAGCGAGAAACCGAGCTGGCCGCGGAACAGCACATCCCACAGCATCACCGCCGCCAGCAGCACGCCGAAGGCGCCGAGGAGGAAGCTGCTGTTGCGATAGAGGAAGGTCGAGAAGAACCCCCAGATGATCATCTGCATGGTCGGCCAATAGGCCATCTCAATCAGCCGCGGCCAGGAGCCCTTCAGCACATAGAAGTGCCTGACGCACATGGCCCCGACCCGGCCGAAGGAAAACCAGCCGGGATTGGCGCCAAGATTGACGGGGGGTGTTTCCGCTGGAATCTCGCTCATACCTGGCTCTCCGCGCCGCTTTCGTGGCGGCGGGCACCCGGCGCCCCGTCGGCGCGCCGGTCCCGTGCGATATCGAGGAACACCTCCTCCAGATTCTGCCGGCTGTAGCGGAAGAGGAGGTCGTCCGGCGAGCCGGAATCCACGATCTTGCCCTGGCGCATCATCAGCACCCGGTCGGCCAGGCGCTCCACTTCGTTCATGTTGTGCGAGGCGAGCAGGATTGCGGCAGCCGTCTCCTGCTGATAGCGCTCGAGATAGTGCCGCACCCAGTCGGCGGTGTCGGGATCGAGGGAAGCGGTCGGCTCATCAAGCAACAACAGGGCCGGGCGGTTGATCAGCGCTTTCGCCAGCGCGACGCGCGTTTTCTGTCCGGCGGAGAGCGAGCCCACCTTGCGGTCCATCAGCGCCTGGAGCTCCAGCTCCTTGGCGAGCGTTTCGATCCGCGCGCCCGCATCGCCGATGCCGTAGAGCTTGGCGAAGACGCGGAGATTCTGCCGTGCCGTCAGGCGATGCGGCAGTTCCACGTAAGGCGATGAGAAATTCATCCGCCCCAGCACGCGATGCCGGTTCCGCGCGATGTCGAGACCGAAGAGGCGGATGTCGCCGGCGGTCGGCTTCAACAGGCCCAGCAGCATCGAGATGGTGGTGGTCTTGCCGGCGCCATTGCCGCCCAGCAGCGCCACGGTTTCCCCGCTCCGCAGTGTGAAGCTGATCCCGTTCACGGCGGTCACCGTGGCGAACCGCTTCACCAGCCCGTTCACAACCACCATGTCCGTCATGACGCCATCCATGCCATGGGCAGTGAAAGCCCCGTAATTTCAATCTATTGACCCCAAACCGGCGCAGCAGCGTCAGCTTGACGCACTGTCTTAGCCGATCCCTCGCAGGCTTGCAAAACGTGACCTTCCCCGCTCTATTCCAAGGCCATGGATGCCACCGCCAGCCCTTCCGCTCAGGGGCCTTCGACGCCGCCCGCAACGCGCCCGGCGCGACCCCGGCAGCGTGGACGAATCCGCCTCCGCACCATCGTCTTCATTCGCTGGGTGGCGGTGGTGGGTCAGCTCGCGACTCTGCTCATCGTGCATTTCGCCATGGGATACCGCCTGCCCATGGTCTGGTCGCTCCTGACGGTGGCGGCGCTGGCCGTCCTGACCGTCGGCGCGCAGATGCGCCGCAAGGCCTCGGTCCGGCTGACCGACCGCGAATCCGCGATCTATTTCGCCTTCGACATGCTGCAGCTCTCGGTGCTCCTGTTCCTGACCGGCGGCCTCAACAACCCCTTTGCGATTCTGATCCTGGCCCCGGTCACCGTCTCCGCCACCACCTTGAGCTATCGCAGCACCGTCGGCCTCGCCGCCTTGGCCATGGATTGCGTGATTTTCCTGGCGATCTTCCATCTGCCTTTGCCCTGGGTCACCGCCGGCGGCTTCGCGATGCCGGGCAATTTCATCACGGCGATGGCGGTGGCGCTGGGCCTCGCGGTCATCTTCATCACCTCCTATGTCTATCGCGTGGCGCAGGAATCCCGCTATCTCTCGGACGCCTTGACGGCGGCCCAGGCGGCGCTCGACCGCGAGCAGCGGCTCTCTTCCCTGGGCGCCCTCGCCGCGGCTGCCGCGCATGAGCTCGGCAGCCCCCTCGGCACCATCTCGCTGGTCTCGCGGGAAATGCAGCGCGACCTTCCGGAGGACAGCCCGCTGCGCGGCGATGTCGATCTCTTGGTCAGCCAGAGCGCGCGCTGCCGGGAAATCCTCGCCGAACTCTCGCGGCGGCCGGAGGATTCCAGCGCCGACCACTTCCACATGCTGCCGCTGCCTTTGCTGATCGAAGTCGCCGCCGACCCGCATCGCCGGCCGGGCGTCGCCCTGCGCGTCGAGCAGGATCCCGATCCCGCCGATCCCGTGCCGCCTTTGCTGCCGCGCCGGCCGGAGCTCATCCACGGGCTCGGCAACCTCCTGCAGAACGCCACCGAATTCGCCCAGCAGGAGGTGAAGGTGGTTCTCGCCTGGAATGCCGCCGAAATTTCCATTACCATCGCCGATGACGGCGCGGGTTTCGCCCCGGACCTTCTCGATCGCCTCGGCGATCCCTATCTATCCAGTGCGGGCGAAACCAAGGATCGGCGGAATCGCACCGGCGATCACATGGGCCTCGGAATCTTCATCGCCCAGCATTTGCTCGAGCGTTCCGGCGGCAGCGTGGGATTCGGCAACAGCGCATTCGGCGGCGCCGAGGTCCGCGTCACCTGGCCCAGAACCATTTTCGACGATGAGAATTCGGCCAATCGCAACTTAGGGGGTGGAAATCTAGGGGGTAGGAGTTTCGCCAATGGGAATCTCGATGCCAGAAAACCCGACAGCACATTCGACGGAGCACTCGCCAATGATTGAAGCACCCGCAACCCCAATTCCGGCCGACCAGACACTGCTGCTGGTCGATGATGATGCGCCCTATCGCCAGCGCCTCGCCATGGCCATGGAGAAACGCGGCTTCAAGGTGAACCAGGCGGAAAGCGTCGAGGCGGGAATCGCCTCCGCGCGCACCGAACCGCCGCATTACGCGGTCGTCGACCTCAGGCTCAACGACGGCAGCGGCCTCGATATCGTGCCGGAGATCCGCAAGGCGCGCGAGGATTGCCGGATCATCATCCTGACCGGCTACGGCAACATCGCCACCGCCGTGGTCGCGGTCAAAGCCGGCGCGGTCGATTACCTGCCGAAGCCGGCCGATGCCGACCAGGTGGAAGCCGCCTTGCTCGACCGCAAGGACGCCTTGCCGCCGCCGCCGGAACAGCCGATGACCGCCGATCGCGTCCGCTGGGAACACATCCAGCGGGTCTATGAGCAATGCGACCGCAACGTCTCGGAAACCGCCCGGCGCCTGCGCATGCACCGGCGGACCCTGCAGCGGATCCTGGCGAAATACGCGCCTAAGGCGTGAGACCTTAGATCAGGCGTGAGGCGTCACATGTTGGGATGCTGGTGCCAGGACCAGAACTTCTCGGTCACCGAGATGATGGGCGTGTATTCCGCGACATAGCGCGCCTCCATCACCTTGGTGGTCAGGATGTCCAGGATCAGCGGCTTGTCGCCGAAATAGACCACCAGGATCGCGTGGCCGATGCCGCCGTAGTTCCTGGCCGAGACCTGCAGGACCATCATGTCGTCCGGCGAGAAGCCCGCCGCTTTCAGCAGCATGAACTTGGTGATCGCGAAATCCTCGCAATCGCCGCTCTTCTTCAGGAATTCGAACGCGGTCGCCCAGTAATCCTCGTAGCCGTAGTTGGGCATGTCCTGCTTATAGGGATGCAGCACCTTGTCGTTGACCAGGTCGTTGGCCTTGATGATCTTGGCCATTGGGCTGCCCGCCGCCTTGACCTGGGCGACCATACTGGCCCACCCTGCCGAGGTGCATCGATCGTTGGCGCAGGCGGCGCCGTCGTTCCAGCGCCGGCGCATCGAGAGCCAGTTCACCACCGGTTCGAAGCGCTTGTCGCTCCAATTGACCGAAAAATTGTCGATCGAGCCGAACAGCGGCGGATAGCGGCGCGCTTCGGCCCGTGGGGCGGAGAGGAGCAGCAGGCCGAACACCAGCACGGCGCCGATCACGCATCGCCAGGTCCGCTTCGTCGGAGACCCCGCCATCAGCATCGCGTCATCTCCCCGGCAGGTGAACCCACCAGAACTGCTCGTTGAGCGAGATCGCCGGCTGGAATTCGCCGCGCACCAGGCTCTCATCCATCACCGGCGCCACGCGGTTGTCGAGCACCAGCGCCTTGTTGCCCTGATAGACAACCAGGATGGCATGGCCGATGCCGCCCAGGCTGCGAATCCTGACCGCGACGATGCGCATGTCCTCGATCGGCATTCCGGCCGCCTTCAGCAGCATGTATTTGGCGATCGAGAAATCCTCGCAATCGCCGCTCTTCTTCAGGAACTGGAATGCGGTCGCCCAGTATTCGCTTTTGCCCCAGTTGTTGATGTCTTCGATATAGGGATGCTGTGCCGGATTGTTCATCAGGCTGTTGGCCATCTTGATCTGCGCCATGCTATCGCCCGCGCCCTTCACCTGCGCGACCAGCGCGGACCAGGGTTTGGACGTGCAGGTGTTGCTCTCGCAGGGCGCGCCGTTCTGCCAGCGCTTCAGCATCGATTCGAAATTCATCACGACGCTGTTGTTGACCGCCCAATTTTTCGAAGGCAGTTCCCCGGAGCCGAAGATCTTGGGATAGGTCCGCGCTTCGGCTTTGTGAATCCCGAAACAAAGGCCGGCCAACAGGACGCAGAGCAGCAGGCCGCAGCCGCGAATGCCTGGCGACACGGCGGAGCCGATAAGCGCGCGGCCTGAGCCCGACATGATGGCGAATTTCCCGTTGGTTGGCCGAAAACGACGTTCCCCCAGCGGATGTTATGCGGCGCAACCCCTTGACGTCGAGTGAAAATCCACTATCGGCCTGCACCCCGGTATGCGGCTGCCCGGCTATGGTTACCGGAGGATTTATGCTAGGGTCCGACCGGGATGGCGCGTCCGCAACGGCACGCCGATCGCTCGAAACGACCTATCAAAGCGAGCTACAGGAACGATTTGGGGGAGACGTCTTTGCCCAGCGACACGCAATCCGCGCCCGAAGCCCGGTTCACCATCGTCGAGGAATCGAACCGGCCGCGGCTCGACTGGAAGATCTGGTTCCCGATCCTGGTTCTGATCCTGATCGGCATCATCGGTATGGTGCTGGTCAACATCTTCGTCAGCCAGGAGCGCCAGCAGGCGGAAACCGAGTGGCGTATCCGCATGGGCATCGTCGCCGACAGCCGCGCCGCCGACGTCAACCGCTGGTTCGACCAGCAATTCGGCGAACTCTACGGTATCGCGCAGAACCAGTCGGTGCAGGTCTATATCCAGCAGATCGCGCAACTGGCCGGAGACACCACCCAGGCCGACCAGGTCGAGGGGTTGAAGGAATATCTGCGCAATATCGTCACCGTCAGCGCCGATCGTGCCGGCTTCTCGCTCAAGCAGAAGCCCAATGTGGACGTCAACGAGGCGCAGCCGGCTTTGGGCGGCGTCATGGTGGTCGATCCCAAAGGAAGCGTAATCGCGGCTTCGCCCAATGCGCCGGCCTTCGACGGCGACCTCAAATCCTTCGTCGCTGCCTTGCCGCCGGGCCAGAAGGCGGTCAGCGATCTCTTCCTGAATTCCGCCGGCGTGCCTTCGCTGATCTTCGTCGCGCCGATCCTCGCCGCGCAATCGGAAGGGGCGCCCGTGGTCGAGATCGGCAAGGTGGTGGGGGTGAAGCAGGTCGCCGACGATCTCTATCCGCGCCTGGCGCAGCCGGGCGAAACCACCAGCACCGGCCGTTCGGTGCTGGTGCAATTGAAAGACAACAAGATCACCTATCTCTCGCCGGTCGCCGATCCGCAGCACCCGGTGACGCCGCTGCGCCTGCAACTCGGCATCGATGCCGCCGATCTCGACGTCGCTTTCGGCGCGCAGAATCCCGGCGGCTTCGCCACAGACAAGAAGGATTACCAGGGCACCCCCGTGCTGGTGACTTCGCGCAGCCTCGCCGCGGTCCCCTGGGTGCTGGTCTATACCGTGAGCTACGATGAGGCCCTGGGCCAGGCGGAGGTCCGCTTCCGCAACCTCGCCATCGTCCTCTGGCTGGCGATCGCGCTGGTCGCTGTCGTCATCGGGCTGGTCTGGTTCTACGGTTCTTCGCGGCGCGCGACCCAAGCGGCGCTGCAATTCAATCAGATGAAGCAGCGCTCCGAGGCGCAGGCCAACCTGCTGCAGCTTGTCACCGACAGCCAGCCGACCAGCATCTTCATCCTCGACAAGGACGACAAATACACCTTCGCCAACCGTCAGGCAGCGAAGGACGCCGGCATCCCGGCTTCGGAAATGCAGGGAAAGCTGGTCGCCAATGTTCTCGGGCCGGCGGCGGCTAAGCGCGTCATCCGCCTCAATCACCAGGCGATGGAAGAGAACCGCAACGTCACCGAATACGGCCCGGTGGAAACCGCCGGCAAGCCGAAGATGGTGCAATCCGAGCATATTCCGCTGAAGGCGCCGGCGGGCGGCATTTCCGGCGTGCTCACGGTGGAAGACGACATCACCGACTTCGTCAACGAGCGCGAGCGGCGCGCCCGCACGCTCAATCAACTCGTGAAGACGCTGGTCGATGTGGTCGATAAGCGCGATCCCTTTGCGGCGCGGCACTCCACCCGCGTCGCGCATGTGGCCCGCGCCGTCGCCAAGGAGATGAACCTCTCGGATACGGAGATCGAAACCGCGGATATCGCGGGCAACCTGCTCAATCTTGGCAAGATCCTGATTCCGGAAGCGGTGCTCGCCAAGACCGAGAACCTGACCGAAGACGAGCGCGCCATGATCCGCAACAGCATCCTGACCAGCGGCGAACTCCTCAAAGGCATCGAATTCGATGGGCCGGTGGTGGAAACGCTGCAACAGGCCCAGGCGAATTTCGACGGCAGCGGCAACCCGCCGCTGAAGGGGGATGCGATCGTCGTCACCGCCCGGGTCATCGCGGTCGCCAATGCCTTCATCGGCATGATCAGCGACCGTGCCTTCCGCCAGGCTTTGAGCATCGACCAGGCGATCGAGGCCTTGATGAAGGGTGTCGGCAAGGCCTTCGACCGCCGCGTGGTCGCCGCCCTCATCAACTATCTCGACAATCACGGCGGCCGGGAAACCTTGCTGGCACAGGAAGCGCCGCGGACGTAATTCTCAAGGCCAAGTGTAAACACCGTCATGCCCGTACTTGGTGCGGGCATCCACGCCTTATCTTTCCATGGGCGCCAAAAAGGCGTGGATGGCCGGACCAAGTCCGGCCAGGACGGCCGGCAGTTGAACGATCTTTCAAATCGCGATTGATTTACCGGCCTGAATCTTGCCAAGATTTGGCAACGAAACGAACCGGCACGCCACTTTCGATGGTTTGGCAATCCCACGCCGGTCAACAAGGAGGCTCCTATGAAGTTCCTGACGCGCGCCGCGACCGCGGCGGCTATTCTGTCGTTCAGCGCCGGCATCGCCCTGGCCGAGCCCGCGGTGGTCTATGATTCCGGGGGCAAGTTCGACAAATCCTTCAACGAAGCGGCCTATCACGGCATGGAGCGCTACAAGAAGGAGACCGGCGGCAGCTATATGGAATTCGAGGTGCAGACCGACGCCCAGCGCGAGCAGGCCTTCCGCCGCTTCGCCCAGAAGGGTGCCGATCCCATCATCGGCGTCGGCTTCGCCCAGGAAGACGCGATCAAGAAGGTGGCGCCGGAATTCCCCAAGATCCATTTCGCGATCATCGATTCCGTGGTCGATCTCCCCAATGTGGAATCGATCACCTTCAAGGAGCATGAGGGCTCGTTCCTGGTCGGCGTGCTGGCGGCGATGGCCAGCAAGACCGGCAAGGTCGGCTTCGTCGGCGGCATGGATATCCCGCTGATCCGCCGCTTCGAATGCGGCTATGAGCAGGGCGTCAAATACGTCAACAAGGACGACACCGTGTTCCAGAACATGACCGGCACCACGGGTGCCGCCTGGAACGACCCCACCAAGGGCGGCGAGCTCGCCAAGGGCCAGTTCGACCAGGGCGCCGACGTGGTCTTTGCGGCGGCGGGCGGCACCGGCATCGGCGTCTACCAGGCGGCGAAGGATGGCGGCAAGCTGGCGATCGGCGTCGATTCCAACCAGAACTACCTGCATCCCGGCACCATGCTGACCTCAATGATGAAACGAGTCGATGTCGCGGTTTACGATTCGGTGATGGCGGCGAAGAACGGCACCTGGAAAGCGGGTTCCACCACGCTCGGCCTGAAGGAGAACGGCGTCGCCTGGGCCGATGACGAGAACAACAAATCCCTGGTCTCCGACGCGATGCGGACCAAGGTCGAAGCCGCCAAGGCCGATATCATCGCCGGCAAGATCCAGGTCCACGATTACATGGCGGACAACGCCTGCGGCTCCTGATGCGGGCAAGCGGGACCGTGGCTTGAGGTCGCGGTCCCAGCCTTCTGCATATTCATAATGACGGAAACACGCCCCGCCGTTGAGCTGATCGGCATCGACAAGCGCTTCGGCGCGGTCCATGCGAACAAGGCCGTCTCCCTGACCGTCGCGAAGGGAGCGATCCACGGCATCGTCGGCGAAAACGGCGCCGGCAAATCGACGCTGATGAGCATCCTCTACGGCTTCTACGAAGCCGATGCGGGTGCTATCCGGGTCAACGGCAAGCCGGTGAAAATCCGTTCCTCGAAGGACGCCATCGCCGCCGGCATCGGCATGGTGCATCAGCATTTCATGCTGGTGGACACCTTCAGCGTGATCGAGAACGTGATGCTGGGCGCCGAGAGCGGCATGTTGATCCGCGAGAGCATCGCCAAGGCCCGCGGCGAGCTGGAGCGCCTCGCCCGCGATTATGGCCTCAATGTCGATCCCGATGCGCTGATCGGCGACCTCCCCGTCGGCGACCAGCAGCGGGTCGAGATCCTGAAGGCGCTCTACCGCCATTGCGACATCCTCATCCTCGACGAACCCACCGGCGTGCTGACGCCGCAGGAGACCGACCAGCTCTTCGGCATTCTGCGCGCTTTGAAGGCGCGCGGCGTCACCGTGATCCTGATCACCCACAAGCTGCGCGAGATCATGGCGATCACCGACACGGTCACCGTGATGCGCCATGGCGAGGTGGTGGCGGAGCGGGTCACCGCCGAGACCGACCGCGAGGAACTGGCGCTGCTGATGGTCGGCCGCAAGGTGCGCATGGCACCCGACCGTGCCATGGCGAAGCCGGGCAAGGCTGCCCTCGCCGTCGAGCATCTCTCGCTGATCGATGCCACCGGCGTGAAGCGGCTCGACGATCTCGATTTCTCGGTCCGCGCCGGCGAGATCGTCGGCATCGCCGGCGTTTCCGGCAACGGCCAGAGCGAGCTCCTGGAAGTGCTCTCCGGCATCCGCGCGCCGACCTCCGGCGTGTTCGAAGTGCTCGGCCGCAAGGTCGATGCCGCGACGCCCTGCCCGCCCAACCGCATGCGGCGCCTGGGCTTGGCCCATGTGCCGGAGGACCGGCACCGCCTCGGCCTCGTCACCGGCCTCCCCGCCTGGGAATCCGCCATGCTCGGCTATCAGCGCGACCGCGCCTATGGCGGCGCGCTGATCAATCATGGCGCCGCGGAGAAGCGGTGCCTCAAGCTGATGCAGGCCTTCGACGTGCGGCCGCCGCAGCCGAAGCTGACCTCGTCGAAGTTCTCCGGCGGCAACCAGCAGAAGCTGATCCTCGCCCGCGAGATGGCCCGCAACCCGAAAGTGCTGCTGGTCGGCCAGCCGACCCGCGGCGTCGATATCGGCGCCATCGAGTTCATCCACAACCAGATCGTCGCCATGCGCGACGCCGGTTCCGCGGTGCTGCTGGTCTCCGTCGAACTCGACGAGATCCTCGCCCTCTCCGACCGCATCATCGTGATGTTCCAGGGCCGCATCGTCGGCGAGACCGACGGCGCGGAAGCCGACGAACGCCAACTCGGCCTTTGGATGGCCAATGCCCACGGCACGGAGACCGCGGCGTGACTCCGCTTCCGCGCTGGATCGAGATCGGGATTCTGCCGATCGTCAATCTCGCCATGGCGCTGGTGGTCGCCGGACTCATCGTGCTGGCGATCGGCGAGAATCCGCTGACCGCGATCAAGCTGATGGCGGTCGGCGCCTTCGGCGATTTCTACGGCTGGGGCTATACGCTCTATTACGCCACCAATTTCATCTTCACCGGCCTTGCGGTCGCGGTCGCCTTCCATGCCGGCCTCTTCAATATCGGCGGCGAGGGCCAGGCTTATATCGGCGGGCTGGGCGCCGGCCTCGTGGCCTTGGCCTTCGACCACACCTGGCCGATCTGGGCGCTCTTGCCGCTGGGCGTCGCCGCTTCGGCACTCTTCGGCGCCGCCTGGGCCTATATCCCCGCTTATCTGCAGGCGAAGCGCGGCAGCCATATCGTCATCACCACCATCATGTTCAATTTCCTAGCTGCCGCCTTGATGGTCTATCTGCTGGTCAATGTGTTCCGCGTCCAGGGCAGCATGGAAGTGTCGAGCCGGGATTTCCTGCCGCCCGCGATCATCCCCGCTTTGAACGAGATCGCCGCCAAATTCGGCATCGACATGCCTTCGACGCCGCTCAATCTCTCCTTCCTCTGGGCGCTCGCCTGCTGCGTCTTCGTCTGGCTTTATCTCTGGCGTAGCCGCGGCGGCTATGAGCTGCGCACCACCGGGCTTTCGCCCCGCGCCGCGGTCTATGCAGGAATTCGCCCCGAGCGCGTCGTCATCGAGGCGATGCTGATCTCCGGTGGCCTTGCGGGCTTCGTCGGCTTGAACGAGATCATGGGCGTGCATCGGCAATTGCTGCTGGATTTCGTGGCCGGCGCCGGCTTCACCGGCATCGCGGTGGCGCTGATGGGACGCAACCATCCTTTCGGCATCGTGCTGGCGAGCCTGCTGTTCGGCGCGCTCTATCAGGGCGGTTCCGAGCTCGCCTTCGACATGCCGACCATGACCCGCGACATGATCGTGGTGATGCAGGGCCTGGTGATCCTGTTCTCCGGCGCGCTCGCTTACATGAACCGTCCGCTGGTGGAACGCGCCTGGCGCTTCTATGCGGCGCGGCGTGTGACGCCGGTGCCGCCGCCGGCAACGGCGGAGGGCGCCTGATGTGGGCGATATCTGAGATGGAAGATATCTGACATGGATTGGCAGACCGTCTTCTCCATCACCGCCGCCACCATCCGCGTCTCGACGCCGCTGATCTTCTGCGCCATGGCGGGCCTCATCTCGGAACGTTCCGGCGTCATCGATATCGGCCTCGAGGGCAAGATGCTGGGCGCCGCCTTCGCCGCCGCCGCCGTCGCGGCATTGACCGGTTCCGCCTGGGCGGGTCTTGGCGCCGCCATCGTGGTCTCCGTTCTGATGGCGCTGCTGCATGGTTTCGCCTGCATCACCCATCGCGGCGACCAGGTGGTCTCCGGCGTCGCCATCAACATCGTCGCTTCAGGCCTGACCGCGGTGCTCGGCAATGCCTGGTATCAGCGCGGCGGCGAGACGCCGCAATTGGAAGCGGCGCAGCGTTTCATGCCGCTCGAATTTCCCGGTGCCGCCGAGGCGACCCGACTGCCGGTACTCGGCCATATCTATGGCGAAATCCTCAGTGGCCACTCGCTCTTGACCTATCTCGCCTTCCTGCTGGTGCCGGGCGTCTCCTGGCTGCTCTTCAAGAGCCGCTTCGGCCTGCGCCTGCGCGCGGTCGGCGAGAACCCCGCCGTGGTCGATACCGCCGGCATCTCGGTCGCCTTCCTGCGTTACCGCGCGGTGATGATCGGCGGCATGCTCTGCGGCTTCGCCGGCGCCTATCTCGCCATCGCGCAGAACGCAGGCTTCCTGCGCGATATGACCGCCGGCCGCGGTTATATCGCCTTGGCCGCCATGATCTTCGGCAAGTGGCGCCCGGTGCCGAGCCTGCTCGCCTGCCTGCTCTTCGGTTTCCTCGATGCCGGCTCCAGCCGTCTGCAGGGCGTGAAGCTCGCCTTCATCGGCGAGCTCCCCGTGCAATTGATCCAGGCCCTGCCCTATGCCTTGACCGTGATCCTGCTCGCCGGCTTCATCGGCAAGGCGATCCCGCCGAAAGCGATCGGCCGGCCCTATGTGAAAGAACGCTAGTGGAGGAGACGCCGGCATGAAGACGCAGCTCTTCGAGGCCGCCAAGGCCGCGCGCGAACAAGCGCATGCGCCCTATTCGAACTTCAAGGTCGGCGCCGCGATCCTGGCCGAGGACGGCAAGGTCTATGCCGGCTGCAATGTCGAGAACGCCGCCTATCCCAACGGCGTCTGCGCCGAAACCTCGGCGATCTCCGCCATGGCCCTCGGTGGCGCCGGGCATATCCGCGAAATCGCCGTCATCGGCACCGGCGACAAACTGGTGACCCCCTGCGGCGGCTGCCGCCAGCGCATCGCCGAATTCGCCAGGCCGGACACCCTGGTCCATATCTGCGGCCCGGACAGCGTGCGCAAGACCTTCACCATCGGCGAATTGCTGCCGGAGAGTTTCGACGCGGGAAATTTGAAAGGTTAGTCCGGGAAAAGGCGTGGCAAACCCATGATCGACCACCTGCTTGCCGGCATTCAATCCAAGGCCCAGGGCTTCCGCGCCGCGATCGGGCTCATCCTGGGCTCCGGCCTGGGGCCTTTCGCGGACCTGATCGATCGCGCCCATGTGGTCTCCTATGCCGATCTTCCGGGCTTCCCGCGCAGCGGCGTGGTCGGCCATGCGGGACGGCTGATCCTCGGCTGGATCGGCAAGACGCCGGTGGCCGCTTTGCAGGGCCGCGCGCATTACTACGAGCATGGCGATCCCGCTGCCATGAAGGCGCCGGTCGCGCTGCTGGCGGCTTTGGGCTGCCAGGCGGTGATCGTCACCAATGCCGCCGGCAGCCTCGATCCCGCTATCCCGCCCGGGGCCGTCGCGATGATTACCGACCATATCAGCCTCACCCAGGTCTCGCCTTTGTTCGGCGAAACCGGCAGCCGGCGCTTCATCGACATGGTGGATGCCTATGATCCGCAGATGCGCGCGGAATTCGCCGCCGTCGCGCGCCGCATCGGCGTCGACTTG
>DASYDA010000416.1:0-12164 GCA_036499865.1 Dongiaceae bacterium
CTGGCGCAGATCGGCGTCAAGGCGCATATGCGCACCATCGATCCCGCGCAATACCAGAAACGGATGGATCAGTTCGACTATGACGTGACGGTCAACCTCGTCGCGGAATCGCTGTCGCCCGGGAATGAGCAGCGGGATTTCTGGTCGTCGAAAAGCGCCGACATCACCGGCGGCCGGAATCTCAGCGGCATCAAGGACCCCGTGATCGATGATCTGGTGGAAAAGGTGGTCGCGGCAAAGAGCCGCGAGGATCTGGTCAACACCACGCGCGCGCTCGACCGCGTGCTGCAATGGGGCTTCTACTATATCCCGCAGTGGAACGCGCCCTTCGACCGGCTCGCCTATTGGAGCAAATACGCGCATCCCCAGGTTATGCCGAAATACGGCCTGACATTCGATACCTGGTGGTACGACCCGCAGAAGGCCGCGTCGCTGACACAGAAGATCTCCGCCGCTCAACCCTCCACCGGGCAGACGGCCGCTGCACCGTCGAACGATCAGGCGGGCTCGGCTCCGGCGCCGCAGAACACGCAACAACCCGCCGCGCCGGCGCCCGCGACACCACCGGAGGACCGGGGCAGCTCGCCGCTTCCCTATATCATCGGCGGGATCATCGTCGCCGTGGTCGCTTTCGCGCTCGGGAAACGCGGACGGAGCAAGAAATGATCTCCGGATCGGGCCGCCGGCGCTAGATGCTCGCTTATATCGTCCGTCGCCTGCTGCTGATCATCCCGACCCTGTTCGGGATCATGCTGGTCAACTTCCTGATCATCCAGGCCGCCCCCGGCGGCCCGGTCGAGCAGATGATCCAGAAGATCAAGGGCAACGCCAATATGGCGACCGAGCAAGTCTCCGGCGGCGGCAGCGAATTGCTCTCCGCCCGCTCGCAATCCGCCGCCAATTCCAGCCAGAGCAGCAGCAGCATCTATCGCGGCGCGCAAGGACTCGATCCGCAATTCATCAAATACATTGAGCATCTCTACGGCTTCGACAAACCGCTGCATGAGCGCTTCCTGCTCATGATGAAGAACTACGTGATGTTCGATTTCGGCAACAGCTATTCCAGCGGCCGGTCGGTCACCAGCTTGATCATCGAGAAGCTGCCGGTTTCCATCTCGCTCGGGCTCTGGACCACGATCATCACTTACCTGGTCTGCATTCCGCTTGGCATCGCGAAAGCGGTGCGGGACGGCACGAAATTCGACGTCTGGACCAGTGCCGTGGTGATCGGCGGCAGCGCCATTCCAAGCTTCCTGTTCGCCGTCCTCCTGATCATCCTGTTTGCCGGCAGCCAGTACTTCCACTGGTTCCCCTTGCGCGGATTGACCTCGGACGATTGGAACCAGCTTTCGCTCTGGGGCAAGATCACCGACTACCTGTGGCACATGGCGCTGCCGCTGACTTCGCTCATCATCGGCAGTTTCGCCTCGATGACCATGCTGACCAAGAACTCCTTCCTGGAGCAGATC
Organism: Dongiaceae bacterium; assembly: GCA_036499865.1. GTDB lineage: Bacteria > Pseudomonadota > Alphaproteobacteria > Dongiales > Dongiaceae > Dongia. Next base: position 1,470 of record DASYDA010000416.1, read on the forward strand.
AACCAGCAATATGTGACGACGGCCCGCGCCAAAGGCCTGACGGAACGACGCGTGCTCTACGGCCATGTGTTCCGCAACGCGATGCTGATCGTCATTTCGGGAATCCCGGCGACCTTCATCGGCATCATCTTCACCGGAGCGCTGCTGATCGAGATCATCTTCTCGCTCGACGGCATTGGGTTGCTGGGCTATGAGGCGGCCATCAACCGCGACTATCAGGTCGTCTTTGCCACCACCTATTTCTTCAGCCTGATCGGGCTCCTGGTGACATTGGTCGGCGACATCACCTATATGCTGATCGACCCCCGCATCGATTTCGAGGCGCGCGGAACGTGACCGAGACGCCACCGCTTCCCCCCTCAACGCCGCCGGATCGAGTCGCCTCGCATGCGGCGCAGATGGAGCCGCGCTTTCTCGGTTTCCGCATCACGCCATTAACCGAGCGCCGGGTCGCGAGTTTCCGCAGCAACAGCCGCGGCTATTATTCGATGATCATCTTCCTCATCCTGTTCGTGATCAGCCTGTTCGCCGAATTCGTCGCCAACGACCGGCCGATCGTTGTCAGTTATCACGGCTCACTCTATTTCCCGATCTTCAAGGATTATCCGGAGACCACCTTCGGTGGCGTCTTCGTCACCGAAGCCAATTATCGCAACGCCCAGGTCCGCGCGCTGATCGAGAAAGACGGCTGGATGATCTGGCCGCCGATCCCCTTCAGCTACGACACCACCATCACCGATCTGCCGGTTCCGGCGCCGAGTCCGCCGGACGGCATCAACTGGCTGGGCACCGATGACGGCGCCCGCGACGTGATGGCGCGCGTCATCTACGGCTTCCGCGTCTCGGTGCTGTTCGGCGTCGTCCTCACCATCGGCACCACCATCATCGGCGTGCTGGCCGGCGCGGTGCAGGGTTATTTCGGCGGCTGGATCGACCTCACCTTCCAGCGCGTCCTCGAGGTCATCAGCAGTCTGCCGCAACTCTACATCCTCATTATCCTGTCCAGCGTCATCCCACCCAGCATCATTTCGCTGTTCGTGCTTCTGCTGGTCTTCGGCTGGACCTGGCCCGTCGGCGTGGTGCGCGCCGAATTCCTGCGGGTGCGGAACCTCGAATATGTGCGCGCCGCCAAGGCGCTCGGCATGCGCGACTGGCGGGTGATGACCAAGCACATCCTGCCCAACGCCATGGTGACGACGCTGACCTTCCTGCCCTTCACGCTCAGCGGCTCGGTCACCATCCTGACTTCGCTCGATTTTCTCGGCCTCGGCCTGCCGCCTGGTTCGGCTTCGCTGGGCGAGTTGCTGAACCAGGGCAAAAACAATCTGCAGGCCCCCTGGCTCGGCATCACCGGATTCGTCGTAACCGGCGTCATGCTGATCCTGCTCATCTTCATCGGCGAGGCGATCCGCGATGCCTTCGATCCTCGGAAGGTCGTGCGATGAATGGCAGAGCCGGCTTGCTCGACGTCTGTGATCTCAGCATCGCGTTCGGCGAAACCACCGTGGTGGACGGCATCGGCTTCTCCATCGCCAAGGGTGAGACTCTGGCCTTGGTCGGCGAATCCGGTTCCGGGAAATCGGTGACCGGGCTCTCAATCCTGCAACTCCTGCCCTATCCCTGGGCACGACATCCTTCCGGCAGCATCAAGTTCCAGGGGCAGGAGCTGCTCGGTGCCCGCCCCGAAGCGCTGCGCAAGATCCGCGGCGCGCGCATCTCCATGATCTTCCAGGAGCCGATGACCTCGCTCAATCCGCTGCACCGGATCGAGCGGCAGATCACCGAGGCGATCCTGCTGCACCGGAAGATCGGCAAATCGCTGGCGCGGGACCGCGCTTTGGAGCTGCTGAAGTTGGTCGGCATTCCCAATGCCGAGCGGCGGTTGAAGGCCTTTCCGCATGAGCTTTCCGGCGGTCAGCGGCAGCGCGTGATGATCGCGATGGCCTTGGCGAACGAGCCCGATTTGTTGATCGCCGACGAGCCGACCACGGCGCTCGACGTGACCGTGCAGGCGCAGATCCTAAAGCTGATGCGAGAGCTCCAGGCCAAGATGGGTATGGCGATCCTGCTGATCACCCACGATCTCAACATCGTGCGGAAATTCGCCGACCAGGTGGCGGTGATGCAGAAGGGGCATATTGTCGAAGCGAAGACGCCAACCGATCTCTTCGCCAATCCGGAGCATCCCTATACCCGCATGTTGCTGGCCGCCCAGCCCAAGGGCCGCGCGGCGGCGGTGCCGGCCGATGCAAAGGAGCTGGCCTCGACCCGCGACCTCAAGGTCTGGTTTCCGATCAAGGCCGGCATCTTCCGCCATGTGGTGGACCATGTGCACGCCTTGGAGGATGTCTCCATCGACCTCAAGGAAGGCGAGACCCTGGGCGTGGTCGGCGAGTCCGGCTCCGGCAAGACCACGCTCGGCCTCGCCTTGCTGCGCCTGATCGAGAGCAAGGGCGAGATCGCGTTCCGCGGACAACGGATCGACGGCTTCGATCGCGGCGATATGCGGCCGTTGCGCCGCGAGATGCAGATCGTCTTCCAGGATCCTTATGGCTCGCTGTCGCCGCGGCTTTCCGTCGGCGAGATCGTCGCCGAAGGGCTGGAGGTGCATGCGCCCGAGATGGATTTCGCGGCGCGCGAGCAGGCGGTGATCGAGGCGCTGGAGGAAGTCGGGCTCGATCCGGAGACCCGGAACCGCTATCCGCATGAATTCTCCGGCGGCCAGCGGCAGCGCATCTCGATCGCGCGCTCGCTGATCCTGAAGCCCAAACTGATCGTGCTCGACGAACCCACCTCGGCGCTGGATATGTCCGTGCAGGCGCAGATCGTCGATCTCTTGCGCGACCTGCAGGCGCGGCATCGCCTGGCTTATCTCTTCATCAGCCACGACCTCCGCGTCGTGCGCGCGCTGGCCGACCGCGTCATCGTGCTGAAGGACGGACGCATGGTGGAGCAGGGTCCGGTCGAACGCATCTTCAACGCGCCCGCCGAGGACTACACCAAGGCGCTGCTCCGTGCCGCCTTGTTCAGCGAGACCGCCGAAGCCGGCGTGGTGCGCCAGTGATGAACCGCGAAATCCTCTTCACCATCGAAGACGCCGACTTCGATGCCTGGGCGAAACTGGCGCGCCAAGCCACGCCGAACCTCACGCTGATCCACGACAACCTGCCGGCCGACGGCGCAAAACCCGCCGAACATCCGAGCATCCATTATTGCCTCGCTTGGCGGCCGAGGAAGGGCCTCTATAAGCGCGTGCCGGATCTGAAAGTGATCTTCGCCCTGGGTGCCGGAATCGAACGCCTGCTCGCCGATCCGGAATTACCGCCGCATATTCCGCTGGTGAAGATGGCCGAGCCCGGTCTCACCGAGGCCATGATCCATTACGTGCTCTGGCAGACGCTCAACCATCATCGGCGCTTCTGGGAGTTGGAAATGGCGCAGCGTGCGCTCCGCTGGGTCGAACAGGACTATCCGGCGCCCTGGAACCGCAAGGTGGGCATCCTCGGGCTGGGTGCGCTCGGCGAAGCGACGGCGGCGGTACTCCGCGATTTCGGCTTCCAGACGCGCGGCTGGTCGCGCAGCCCGAAAGCGATCGCCGGGGTTGCCTGTTTTGCCGGATTGGACAGGCTGGCGGAATTCCTCGATGGCCTGGAAATCCTGATCTGCCTGTTGCCCCTGACCCCGGAGACGATCGGCATCCTGAACGCCGATATGTTTCGTAGGCTGACGCCCGGCGCGGCTCTCATCAACGCGGCGCGCGGCGGTCATTTGAACGAATCCGACCTGTTGCTGGCCTTGGAATCCGGCCAGCTCGGCGCCGCCACCCTGGATGTGACCTCGGTCGAACCCTTGCCGCGCGAACATCCGTTCTGGCACCACCCGCGGATCTTCATCACGCCGCACAACGCCGCCGAGACGGCGCCGGCGACCGGATTGCTGCAGATCGCCCGGCAGATCGCCCGGTTCGAAGCCGGCCAGCCCCTGGAGCATCTCGTCGATCGAGCCGGTGGATATTGATGGCGCGCGCCAGCCATGAGCTTTCTTCGGTGACGCCAAGGGTAGAAATCATTGGACGGCGAGCCCGTCGCTTTGCTTCACTCGCCGCATGACAATGACCGCAGCCAATCCCAGCCGTTTCGACCCAAAATCCATCCTGGAACAAGCCTTCGAGATGGATGACGAGTTCCCCGGCCCCGCCGAGGACCTGCTGCTCTCCTGGCTGCTGAGCCTGGCTTCCGACCAGGAACCGGCCGCCGCCGCCGCGGCTTTGCTGCCGATCTATTCGGCCCGCATGGCCGGCAAGGACGCGGCGATCCCGATCGCCAAGCTGCACAAATTGCTCGAGCAGGTGGCGGTGAGTCCGCCGGCCGCCGCCCGGCGTGGACGCCTCTCCGGCCGCACCCGGCGAAATCCCAACCCCGCCTAGCGCCGCCGCAGCCTCGCCAGAGAGGGCGAACGGGTCGCCGGCCGCAAAGCTGGACGCGGCGCCGGCTTCTTGGTGATGATCTTCGATCCCGCATGGGCCGAGGACTTCGCCCAATCGGTGATAAAGGCGTAGAGCGCGCGCAAGGCCAGAGCCTCGCCGCCTTCCGGTCGCCCCGGCAAAGCGCGGGCCATCCAGGCATAGGTGTCTATATGTATCCACTTGGTGCCGGGCGACACGAATTCGGCGAGATAGAGCGCCGCCGTCACCGAGCCGGCGAACGGGCCGTCGGAGACGTTGTTGATGTCGGCGACCTTGCTGTCCAGCATGCGGCGATAGGGTTTCCACAGCGGCAATTGCCAGAGTGGGTCGCCCTCCGCCTTGCCATGCCGCAGCAGCGCATCGGCGGTCTCGTCGTCATTCGAGAACAAGGCCGGCAGTTCCGGGCCTAAGGCCACGCGCGCGGCGCCGGTGAGCGTGGCGGCATCGATCATGAGATCGGGCTTGTCGGTCTCCGCTTCGGTGAGCGCGTCGCAGAGGATCAGCCGCCCCTCGGCGTCGGTATTGCCGACCTCGACGGTGATACCCTTGCGGGTCTTGATCACATCCCAGGGGCGGAAGGAATTGCCGGCGACATTGTTTTCCACCGCCGGAATCAGCAGGCGAAGCTGCACCGGCAACTGCGCCGCCATGATCAATCGGGCAAGGCCAAGCATCAGGGCCGCGCCGCCCATATCCTTCTTCATCATCAGCATGCCGCCGGAGGGTTTGAGATCGAGTCCTCCAGTATCGAAGCAGACGCCCTTTCCGACCAAAGCGAGCTTCGGCCCGGACGAACCCCAGCGGAGATCGATCAGCCGCGGCGCCTTCGCCGCGGCGCGCCCCACCGCATGGATCGTGGGATAGTTCTGCTTCAGAAGATCGTCGCCGACGATCACGGAATATTTCGCCTTGAATTCCTGGGCGACGCGCTTCGCCGCTTCGGCCAACTCGGGCGGACCCATGTCATCGGCCGGCGTGTTGATGAGATCGCGGGTGAGCGCCATCGAGATCACCAGGCGCTCGACCGCGCCGCGATCGGCGTTCTTCGGCCAGACCAGCCGCGCGAATTCCTTGGCATCGCTTTTATACCGGCCGAAGCGATAGCAGCCCATGGCCCAGGCGAAGGCGTAGGCGGTCGCCTCCACCTCGGAATGGTCGCCCTCCAACCGATAGGTCCCGTTGGGCAAGGCTCCTGGCAAAACGCCCAGGGACCAGCGGTCGATACCCTCTTCGACGCCGACCAGAACACCGGCGGGCTGACCGCGTCCATCGGGTAAGAGACAGAAACTGGCCGGTTTGGCCTTGAACTCCGCGGCGCGCACCCAATTCTGGATCTGCGCCGGCTTACCTTTCAGCCAGGCGCCCAGGCGTGTTTCGGAGACTGGCGTCACCGGGATCGATTTGGCGGCGCGCTGGATGAGATGGTCGAACAAGGAAGCCTCGCGGGAACGGAGAACGGGAAGTATCGCCACTTTGGCGGGGCTGAATTCTAGCGCTCCGCCGGCCTCAGGCAAAGCCCGCGAGCGTTTATTCCGGACAGGAAAACATGCTAAAAGCCTGCCTGTCGGAGCTCGCCATTGCCACCCGCCGAAATCATCGATCAAAAGGCCGTACCGATGCGGATGTCGATCACGAAGGTGCAGGCCTGGTGAACGAAAAACCGGCCTCCAATGAAATCGCCGGGGTCGGAGCGGAGACCGGCGCTTCGCATTTCCTGCTTTCGGTGGCGTCCGTCCTGCCTTTCGTGTTCTGGGCGATCGCCGTCGTGGGCGCTTTTATCGCCCGCCCGCCGACCGCGCCCATCGAGCTCGAAATCCTGTCCTCAGCCTGGCATATGAGCTTGGCCCGCAGCCCCGTGGCGCTGGTGAACGGCGCGGCCATGCCGGAAATCCCGCCCCTGCAATACTGGCTGATCCTGGCCGGCTGGAAGCTGTTCGGCGTGACGGAAGTCTGGCCGCGCCTGATGTCGGCACTGGCCTCCCTGGCCGCCATCATCCTGATCGGCGGCACCGCCCGCACGCTCTGGCCCCACCGCGGGACCACACCGCATTTCGCGCGCATCATCCTGGCCGGGCTCGGCGGTTTCGTGCTCACTTCGAGCATGATCGCACCGGAAATCCTGGCCTTGCCCGTGGCCTTGGCCGGCTTTCGGGCGATCGCCCGGCTGCGGACCAATCCTGCGGCCGGGTTCGTTCAGCGGGTGTTGCTCTGGGCGGTCTTCGCTGCCGCACTCGTCGCGGATGTCTTTTTGGTCGGCTGGTCGGCCCTGGCGCTGCTTCCGCTCATCGGCCTGTTCTCGCCGCATGTGGCCGATGCCGTCAGCGACACGGGGACGGCTTTCTCCAGTGCGCTCTCCGGGTGGAAGCTGTGGCGCTGGCGCGTCGCGGTCGTGGTCCTATCCGGCGCCGCGGCAGCGCTTGCCTGGTTCTGGTACCACGGTATCGCCGGCGGCGGGAGAACGCTGTTCGATTTCGGCAATGGTTGGAATGACGAGAGCACCGAAGCCACGCGACAGGAGTCCTGGACGCTGGTTTTCGTACCGCTCATGCTCTATCCCTGGATCTGCTGGAAGACGTTGTGGCGCGCTTTCGCCCGCCAGACGCGCGACGGCTACGGCTTCGGTTTCCGGCTTTCCATCCTCTATCTCTTCGCCGCCGTGCTGTCCGGCTTCGTTTCCGGATTCCAATTGCAAGGCATGCTGCCGATCGCGGCCCCCCTGGCTTTGCTGGGCGCGCGGCTGCTCGCCAATCAGGCGATCAAGCCCAAAGATTTCCATGCAGTCCTGCCGGGCTTCCTGGCGCTGATGCTCGGCCTTTTCTTCTTTCTCATGAACATGATACCGACCGCCCATCTCGATGCGCTGTGGCGTCAACTCTTCAATGTGCCGCTGCCGATCTGGCTGGGCGGCAGCGGATTGGCATCGGGCATCCTGTTGTTCGTCGGCGGCTATGCGCTGGCGCAACTCTCGCCGTCGCAGCAGCTCTCCCGCACGCTGCAGGTCGCCTGCATTCCGATTCTGCTGATCACCTGCGTCAACATCGAATTCGCCAACAGCCTGCGCGACTTCTTCGATCTCAAGCCTACGGCGACCCGGATGCGCGAGCTGCAGGATGCCGGGCAGGAGATCGCGGTCTATGGCCCCTATCGCGGCGAGTTCGATTATTATGGCCGGTTGTCGAAGTCACCGGCGGTGCTCCGGACCAAGTCCGACGCCATGGCCTGGGCCAAGGCCCATCCTCGCGGCGCCATCGTGAGCCGATTCGACGGCAGCGCGCTCGACCTCCCGGCACTGCCTTATTACCGCGGCGTGGCGCGCGATCGCTGGGTCGCGATCTGGCCCACCAGCGCCGTGCTGGACACCAAGGGAAGTGTGTTGGCGACCGATTTTCAGTAGATTGGCCCAAGCCTTTGGGGTCTCCCGCTTCCCGTACAGACACCCCGCTTTGTTTCGTATAAACTGACAATCCTACGCTGCCGATTCTCCGAGAGGCCCGGAATGTCTTCCTTCACCATGAGCTATCGCAAAGTGGGGAACCGCGAGAATCGCCGCGACAAGCGTTTGCCGCTGCCGATTTTCACCATCCTGATCGGGGGACTGACCTGCGATACGCTGAACTGGTCGCTGGGGGGCCTGCTGGTGAGCGGTTATACCGGCAACCACCAGCCCGACGAAGCGGTTGATGTCGATATCAAGATCAAGGATGCAACCGGCGATTACACCCTCAAGGTGACGGCCCGGGTGGTTCGAGTCGACTCGCGGGACAAACAAATCGCCTTGCGGTTCGAGGAAATGAATCCCGTGATTTACGATTTCTTCGAACGCAGCTTCGCCCAGAGGTTTCGCAACCGGAATCGCTGATCGGGGTAGGGCGCCTATGTTGGGCGATTTCCGCCTGGAGGACTGGGCGGCTTTCATCTTTTTTATCGCGGCGTGGATCGGTTATGGCCGATTCGCGGATACCTTGCCGGCGCGCGGCGTCATTCCTTCCGGCCCGCCGCGCAATCTCAATGCCGCCATGCACCGAATCCGCCGGCAATGGATGCGCCGCATGGTGAGTCGGCATGACCGGATCGTCGATGTGGTCCTCACCGGCCATACGGTGAATTCGATCGCCTTCTTCGCTTCCACCTCGATGATCGTGATCGCCGCCTTGGTCGGCATGCTGAGTGCAAGCCAGAACGCCTTCCGGGTTCTGGAATCCGTCGGCTTCGCAGCGCAGACCAGTCAGTTCGCCTTCCAGATGAAGATCATCGGGCTGATCGCCCTGTTCGCGACCGGCTTCTACAAGTTCACCTGGGCGCTCCGGCAGTACAATTTCCTCTGCGCGCTGATCGGCGCCGCGCCGACGGCGCAGAGCCATCCCGCTTCCGATCTGGTGGACCGCTTCGCCGACCATGCCTCGCGGATGCTGTCCCTGGCGCTGACCAGCTTTAACGGCGGGATCCGCGCCTTTTATTTCGCGGTGGCCTGGCTTGCCTGGTTCATACACCCGTTCGCCTTCATGGCCGTTACGGCCTTCATGACGGGATTGCTCTATTGGCGGCAAACCCGCTCGGACAGCAAGGTCGCGATCAACGCCTATCTGGAAATGCTGGAACGCGGCGAATAGCCGCCTGTCAGGCTGCGTTCAGATCGCCTGAATTCAACGCGCGGGTATTCAAACGGTCCGCGCGGAATCGCAGGAACCGGAAGGCGAAATTGGCGAGCCAGCGGCTGAGGCGCCCCGTCGGGCTGAGGCCGATCGCCTTCAGCACCATGGCGATGCCGCGTTCCACATGCGGGCGGCGATAGAGCGGATAGGCGGCACGCGCATATTCCCGCGAGCAGCGGCGGCGATCGTAAGTTTCACCCGGATGATTGGCGGCGTAATAGGCATAAGCGAGTTCGTCATCCTCGCTCTCGATCAGGCGCCGCAACGCGACTCGGATACGGCCCCAGGCGCCGAGCTTCTCCCGGTCGAGATAACGTTTCAGATGCGTGTAGAAGAGCTTGTAGTGGCGGAATTCGTCGGCGGCGATGTTGCGGCAGATTTCCTTCAGCACGGGTTCCTCGGCCGCTTCCTTCAGCGCCGTGTAATAGGTTGAGGTGCCGGTTTCGACGATGCAGCGCGCGACCAGTTCGCCGGCGCGAGAGCCACGGATGGATTTCTCGACGTCGAGCTCGATCTTGTAGCCGGCGGTGAAACGGCGGAAGCTTTCATCATAGTCGAAGCTGGGATCGGCAAGCATCGCCCAGCGGCCGAGCGCGCTGCCATGCTGCATCTCCTCGACCGCCCATTCCTGCGCAACCTGCTGGAACTCGGGATCGTCGTGAAACACACGGCAGAGATAGGTGCCGTAGTCACCGCCATTGGCCTCGACCATGGCGGTGGCCTTTACGATTCGCAACAGGTCGGGATCGACCTTGCTGCGATCGAATTTATCCCAGGGAATGTTGTCGAGGGTCCAATGCCGCATCGCCATCAGTCCATGCTGCGGGAAGAGAAACCGCTTGCCGGATTTCCTTTTAAGCTTCCCCAAAGATTGCCCCGGCAAGCTTTCGATTTGCCATCAAAAGACCGGAGCCACGCGAGACTAAACCGGTTGACCCAATTGTGACAAGCGGTCGGGCACCGGAGAATACAGGTGTTGAATCCGTGTGTTAACAAGCGGCCGGGCGTTCCCCAGGACCCGCGTCATTCCCACGTCGGAGAACAAACCGTTAATAAGTGCTGGGTTCCACCGCTGCCGCAAGACGGGCTTCGGCAACCTTCAGCACCGCACGGGCGACGGCTTGGGAGATCTCATCCTTGGCGTCTTCCACGTCTTCGCGGGCGTCGGCCACGTCCTTTTCCGCTGCGGCGCGATCGATATCCGCCACCGGAGTCGCCTGTTCGGCGAGCACCGTGCAACCGGCCGCTGTCACCTCGGCAAACCCGCCGCCGACAAAGATACGGTCAGAAAGCTGACCTTCCTTGTAGACGTAGATCACGCCGGGCCGGATCAGCGAGATGAGGTTGGCGTGTTCCGGCAAGGCGCCGAAATCGCCCTCGACGCCCGGAACGATGACCATATCGACCGGCTCGGACAGCAAGAGCCGCTCCGGCGCCACGAGATCGAATTGCAGTTGATTCGCCATTCCGCGCTTTCCTAAAGCGGGCTGGAAGCGGCGTTACGCCGCTTCCGCCATCTTCTGGGCCTTGGCCACCGCTTCTTCGATGGTGCCCACCATGTAGAAGGCCGATTCCGGC
>DASYDA010000417.1:0-4581 GCA_036499865.1 Dongiaceae bacterium
GAAATCGGTTTCGATCAGCTTGCAAATGGCGGCGATGGGATCCTTCGGCGGATCGGCGATCACCTTGTCCGTCGCCTGCTGGACCAGATCGCGGTCGGCCTTGTAGATGGCGACGCAGATCTCGCCCTTGGTCTTGAAGTAATTGTAGACGGTGGCCACCGAAAGCTCCGCCGAGGCCGCGATCTCCTCCATCGCCGTCTTGTCGAAGCCGCGCTCCTTGAACAGCCGAGCAGCAGCGGAGAGGATCGCCTGGCGGCGGATTTCCTTCTGTTTCTCGCGGAGACCGCTCATCGACGGGTTTTGATCCTTTCGGGCAAGCCGCTGAATTCTAACATCGATTCGGTATCGACTGCCATAAAAGGTGGTGCCGCAAATCCCATATTGACTATAAATTTATAGTGTCTATAAAATTCTTTAAAGGTTCCTTATTTCTCGAAAAATCTGGGAGCGAAACATGAACCGCGTTTGGGCCGCCGATCTCGGGCAAGGCGATCCGAAAGATATCTGGCAGAAGGATAAGGACCACTTCGTCCATCCCTGGACGCATTTCGATTCCTTCAAGAAGGAAGGTTCCCTGGTCATGGACAGCGCCGAGGGAGTCTATGTCACCGACATCTCCGGCAAGCGCTATCTGGACGGGATCGGCGGGCTCTGGTGCGTGAATGCCGGCTATGGCCGCCGCGAAATCGTCGATGCCATCACCGCGCAGGCGACCCGCCTCGCCTTCTACAATCCCTTCGTGGATACCACCAACGTGCCTGCGGCCGAACTGTCGGCGAAGCTCGCCGCTTTGGCGCCCGGCGATCTCAACCACGTCTTCTATACCTGCGGCGGTTCGACGGCGAACGACACCGCGGTGCGGATCGCCCACTACTATCATGCGCGGCGCGGCAAGAAGTCGAAGAAGCACGTGATCAGCCGCATCGACGCCTATCACGGCAGCACTTATCTGACCGGTTCGATCACCGGCCGGCCCGGCGATCGCAGCCCCTATCTCAATTTCATCGAAGACTGGATCCACCACGTCTCCTCGCCGAACTTCTACCGGGCGCCGCAAGCGCTCGACGGAAGCATGACCGAGGCGCAGTTCTGCGATTTCCTGGTGAAGGAGCTGGAAGACAAGATCCTGGAATTGGGCGCCGACAATGTCGCCTGCTTCTTCGCCGAGCCGATTATGGGTGCCGGCGGCGTGATCGTGCCGCCCAAGGGCTATCACGCGCGCACGCTGGAAGTCTGCCACAAGCATGATGTGCTCTATATCTCGGACGAAGTGGTGACGGCCTTCGGGCGGCTCGGCCATTTCTTCGCGTCGAAGGACGTGTTCGGCATCGAGCCCGATATGATCGTCTCCGCCAAGGGCCTCACCTCCGGCTATCAGCCGCTCGGCGCTTGCATCTTCTCCGACCGGATCTATGACGCCATGAGCGCGCCGGATCCCGACGGCTGGTTCACCAACGGCTACACCTTTTCCGGCCATCCGGTCGCCTGCGCTGCGGCGCTCGCCAATATCGCGCTGATGGAGCGGGACGATATCTGTGGCCATGTCCGCAAGATGGGACCCTATCTCGAGAAGAAGCTGAACGAGTTGCTCGACCTCCCCATCGTCGGCCAGGTGCGCGGCAGCCATTTCATGATGTGCGTCGAGAACGTCGCTGACAAGAAGACCCGCGAGCATCTGCCGGACGAGGTCGATATCGGCAAGCGGATCTCGGTTCATTGCGAGAGGCTCGGCTTGATCGTGCGGCCCCTGGGCGCGCTCAATGTGATCTCCCCGCCGCTGACCTTGACCGAAGCCCAGATCGACGAGTTGGTCGGCATCCTGCGCCAGGGCATCGAGGCCTCGATGCAGGATTTGCGCAAGGAAGGCGTGCTGAAGAACTGAGGCCGGCTTGAAAGACGTGTGAGAGGGATTGCCAACTCAACCGGCGATCTTTAATCCCCTGTCTTCAGGCGAGATGCAGGGGATGATCCGTGACGCCACCGGAAGGCTCAGCCGCCGATAACGTGGAGACAGCCGCGCCGCTCAACCGGCAGGCGTTGATCGCGATCATCGGCAGTGTCGGGCTGGTGGCGCTGATCTACAGCATCGCGGCGCCCCTGCTAGCGCTTAGCCTCGAGCGTCAGGGATTCAGCTCGATCGTCAACGGGCTTTTGGCCGCCATGCCCTCGGTGGCGATTCTGCTGACCGGCGCCTTCATCCCGGTCGTCGTGCGCCAGTTCGGCGCCATAACCAGCATTGCCCTGGGTACCGCGCTTGCCGTCACGGCGCTCATGCTTTTCCCCGTCATCGGTCAAATCGAAGTCTGGTTCGTCCTGCGATTCATCATGGGCGCCTCGATCGGCATGATCTGGGTGATCAGCGAAACCTGGCTCAACGCCATGGCCCGGCCGGAGAGCCGCGGGCGGCTGATCGGCATCTATGTCACGGTCTTAAGCGCCGGCAGCGCCAGCGGACCCGTGCTGGTGGGATTGATGGGCAGCGAGGGCATACGGCCGTTCTGGATCAGCGCCGCCATCCTCGCCATCGCCATGCTGCCGATTCCATTCGCCGCACGCGGCGGCCATGTACCGACTTTTCATCACCGCGCCAGCATCTCCCTACTGCGTGCTCTCGAGCGTTCCCCCGCGGTGATGATCTCCGCCTTCATCCACGGTGCGACGACGCTGACCGCCCTGACCCTGATGCCAGTCTACGGAGTGCGCACCGGCTTGTCGGAGAAGGAGGCCTTGCTGGCGCTCACGGCGATCGTGGTCGGCGGCATGCTCGCGCAGATTCCGATCGGCCACCTCTTGGATCGTATGAATGCCGGGCGCGTCCTCATGTTCTCCGGCACGATTCAATTCGTTTGCGCGGCGCTTCTCCCCTTCACGATCCAGGATGACATCTTGCGCTGGCCGCTCCTGGTCGTATGGGGCGGCTTGGGCGCCGGCGTCTATACGACCGCGCTCACATTGCTGGGACGCTCCTACCATCTCGATGAACTGCCCAATGCCAACACCGCCTTCACCATGACCTGGGAATTGGGTGCTCTCGCCGGCCCGATCGTCGCCGGCTTTGCCATGTCCTTCTGGAATCCGCATGGCATGCTGGCGGTCCATTGGCTGGGCGGCGCGGCTTTGGTCCTGCTGGGTCTCTTCATTACTCGAGAATATCGCGCGCAACGGATTGCCAATCTTCCGAATCCTCCGGCTGGCTGAGCGCGCGTCGCGCGAGATCGAGCGAAAATCCCGCCCGCGCCATGGAAGCGAGGTCCTTGCGGCGGCGTTCCACGGATTCGTCCGGCGCGCTGCGAAAAACGCCCAGGCGTCGACGCTTGGCATATGCCAATGCGGCGGCGAATTCCGCATCCGGAACCTCCTCCTCCAATTGCGCGATGGCATGGGCGGCTTCCGGCGCGCGTACGCCGGAAACGGCCAGCTTTCCCGCGATCTGGCGCTTGGAACCGCCGCGACGATTGAGGCTAAGGGCCTTCGCCTGCGCGAAGCTCGCATCGTTCAGCAGGCCGGTCCGGATCAAGGTCGCGATCACGGTTTCCAGCTCGGTCAGAAGCGGCGTCGGATCGAATTCGTGCGCCTTGGCGGAATTCCGGATCCGTCGCGTCATCACTTGGCGCAGCCGGGCGACCGAAGCCGCATAGCGTCCAAGGTAGTGGAGCGCCGATTCCTGGAGCATGCCGGGCTTCAGCTTGCGCGGTTTCTTCCGGGTTGTCATATCGCGATGCTAGCAGATACCGGAACGCAGGGCTCCGGCCATTGCCTTGGCGCCGCGCCGCGGGGTAACGTCGCGCTCCAATTTTACCCGGATCATATCGCCCCCGCATGATCGAGCTCACCTCCCGCCGCTACGGTTTCATCAATTGGATCGGTCTCGCCACGCTTTACGGCAAAGAGGTGCGCCGATTCTGGACGGTCGCCACTCAGACGATCCTGGCACCCTTGGTCACCGGCCTGCTGTTCCTGGCGGTCTTTGTCCTGGCTTTGGGGCATCGGGTCGATCAGATCGACAACAAACCTTACATGCTGTTCCTGGTGCCCGGCCTCGTCATGATGACCATGGCCCAGAACGCCTTCGCCAATACGTCATCCTCGCTGATGATCGCCAAGGTGCAGGGCAATATCGTCGATCTGCTGATGCCGCCCTTGAACGCGCTGGAACTGACCATCGGCGTTTCCGGCGGCGGCCTGACCCGCGGCCTGATCGTCGGGCTGACCACCGGCATCGCCATGTCTTTTTTCGTGCCGATCACGGTGGCGCATCCCGGCTTCGTGATCTTCCATGCCGTGGCCGCCAGCCTGCTGATGTCGTTGCTGGGGATCCTGACCGGCATCTGGGCGGAAAAGTTCGATCACCTGGCGGCGGTGACCAATTTCATCGTGACGCCGCTCTCCTTTCTCTCCGGCACCTTCTATTCCACCACGCGGCTACCGGAGCTTTGGCAGCATGTCGCCCATCTCAATCCGTTCTTCTACATGATCGACGGATTCCGCTACGGCTTCATCGATCACGCCGATGCGCCGGTCTGGACGGGAGTCGTGGTCATGCTGGCGGTGGATTCTGCCCTGCTGGTCGTGGTGCATGCC
>DASYDA010000418.1:0-4359 GCA_036499865.1 Dongiaceae bacterium
CGGCATATGCGGCAAGGTGAAATCGCCGAGGCCACCGAGGGTGGTGATCTCCGGCCCCGCCGCGGTGTAGCGCGGCCCCGGGAAGCGGCCTTCGTTGATGGCATCGCGCACCACCACGTCGAGGCGCGGCTTTGCCGCCGCGGCCCCCCGCCCCGCCGTGAAGCCGGCATCCAGCACCACCTTCGCCATCTCGATGGTGACGAGGGTATGCTCCTCGATCGGCATTTTTTGAATCGGCTCAACGCCCGGCGCATTGTTCCAGGAGAGATGCAGATGCGCCTCGATGAGGCCCGGCATAAGCGTGGCGCCCATGCCGTCGATCACCGTCGCGGTGCTGCCGGTGGAGCCGAAGCGCGAGCCGCCCTTGGTGATCTGCTTGATGCGGTTGCCCTGGACCAGCACCTCGCCGGTGAAGGGATATTCGCCGCTGCCGTCCAGAACCCGCACATTGGTGAAAAGGACGGAATCCGGCTCCCGGCCGCCGCCGCTCCCCCAACGGGTCGCATAGCTGCCGCCATTGCCGTTGCCGTAACCGCCATTGCCGTTATCCGCCATGATGTCCTCCCAGACTTGATCTTGTGACCGGACGATTGCCGCCTTGCCGCGGTTCATTCTTGCCGGCGCTGTTGTCGCCTCAGGCGCGCTTCAGGAACACACTCATCCTCTCGTTGCACTCGACGGGTTTTTCGATCGTCACCCAATGGCCGCAGCGATCCAAGAGGGAAAGGCTCGCCCCGGCGATCCGGTCCCGCAGAGTTTGCGCCATGCTGGGCGGCGCGACAACATCCGCGTCTCCCGTCACCAGCAGGGTCGGCGCCGCGATCAACCGGTGATCCGCCGCCACCGCCTTGGATAACGCTTCACAGTGCTTCGCATAGCCTTCCGGATCCTGGCGCATCAGGGATTCCCGCACGAAGGCGACGGCCGCCGGCCGGCCGGCCTTGGTTTCGGCGGAAAGCGTTGCCGCGATGATCTGCTCGGCGATCGGCTCCATGCCCTCGCCGCGAGCCGTCCGGGCACGGCCGCCAAGGCCGGTTCGGGCCGCCTCGGGAGGCTCCAGCAATCCGCCGAACAAGACCAGGGACGCGACCAAGTCCGGTTCCTGCGCCGCGATATGTTGGCAGATCAGCGTGCCCATGGAATGGCCGACGAAATGCGCGCGCTCGACACCGAGCGTCCGCGCGGCACCGATCACCGACGCAACGAAGGATTCGATGCTCAATTCGGCATGCGGTGTCGGCGAGCGCCCCGCCCCCGGCAGGTCCGGCCGGATCACGCGATAGCCGGTCAGGCTCGCGAGCTGAGGCTGAAAGCTGTTGGAGGTTCCACCCAGTCCATGCACCATCACCACTGGAAAGCCTTCGCCGGAAACATCGGCCACCAGATTTCCGATGCGCACCGTGCTCATGCGGCGGCTTCCTTGCCGACAACTTCCTCGAAAGCGTTCTCGAGGACGCCGATGCCGTCGATCTCGACGCGCACCACATCACCGCCTTTCAAGTAACGCGGCGGGTTGAAGCCGATGCCGACGCCCGCCGGCGTCCCCGTCGCGATGATGTCGCCGGGCTTCAACGTGAGACCGGCGGAGATGGTGGCAATCAATGTCGGGATATCGAAGATCAGCAATCCGGTATTGGAATTCTGCCGCAGCTCGCCGTTGACGAAGCAGCGGATCGCGGTGTCTCGGACATCGATCTCATCCGCCGTCACGGCCCAGGGCCCCATCGGGCAGAAGGTGTCCTGGGACTTTCCCACCAGCCATTGGCTGTAGCGGCCCTGCAGATCGCGCGCGGTCACATCGTTGATGATGGTATAGCCCCAGACATGTTCGAAGGCGCGCTCCTTGGAGATGCCTCGGCCGCCTTTGCCAATGATGACCGCGAGCTCCGCCTCATAGTCTACCGCGGTCGAAACGCCGGGATCGATCCGCACCTTGGCCCGGTTCGGCACCACCGTTTCCGGCACCTTGGAGAAGATGATCGGCTCCTTGGGGACGGCGCCGGAGGCAGCGCTGGAATCGAATCCGCTCTTCGCGAATTCATGGGCATGCTCGTGATAGTTCTTGCCGACGCAGAAGATGTTGCGGCGGGGGCGCGGCACCGGCGCCTCGAGCATTACCCGGTCGAGGGGAATGGTCGATAACGTGGGCGGCATCGATTCCCGGCCGATGAGGGCGACGACGCCTTCGGCCGCGGAATCCATCGGCAGATCGAAAGGCGCGACAATCTTGCCGTCCGGATCGACCAACCCGACGCGACGCTCACCGGCGATGGAAAAGGTTGCAACCCGCATGACACCGCCTCCCCGTATCCCTGGCTATTTGAGCCATTATCGATAATTGGTTCAGACTTAGCGGGTGATTGGGCGGGAGACAAGCTGAATCCCGTATGCTGCGGCGGCGAAGTCGAAGCTGAAATAGACCAACGGCCCAAGCCCCTGACAATGGGGCCGGCAAAGGATCAGTGACCGCCGCCGCTCTCGCGCATCTCAAAACCGCGGGCTATCCCGGCTAACGCGTCCTCTCAGAGATCGACGCTGCTCGGCAGGATGACCAGATCACGGATGGTGATGTTGCGCGGCCGGGTCAGCATGAACAGGACGGCTTCGGCGACTTCATTGGCTTCCATCAGGCTGCCTTGTGCCAGCGCCTCGTCCATCTTGGCCTTGGGCCAGTCGCTGATGAGCGCCGTCACCACCGGCCCCGGCGCCACGGCACCCACCCGGATGCCGTGTTTCGAGACCTGACGGCGCACCGTATGCACGAAGGCCTGCACCGCGTGTTTCGACGCCGTGTAGATCGGCTCCCACACCACGGGGACAAAGCCCGCGATGGAGCTCGTCAGGATGATGTCGCCGGTCTTCCGCTCGATCATATGCGGCAGCACTTCGCGAACGGTGCGGAAGGCGGCGTTGATATTGAGGTTGAGCACCCGGTCCCAGACATCGGGATCGCCCTCCTCCACCGGCCCACCGACATAGGCGCCGGCATTGGCGTGGAAGATGTCGAGTTGGCCGGCCTTTTTCAGAATCTGCGGCATCATTCCGGAGACACTCGCCGGATCGAGCAGATCGATGGTGACGGGTATGGCGTCTGGCCCCAATTCGCCGCAAATCTGCTGCAGCCTGTCCTCGGCGCGGTCGACCAAGACGACGCGAGCCCCGGCCGCAAGAAAAGTCTTGGCGCATTCCAAACCGATGCCGGAGGCGGCGCCGGTGACGGCGGCCACTTTTCCCGATAGCTCCTGACTCATCTTCCGTCTCTTTTCGTTGTGATGCCGAAGAATGGTGATGCCTGGGGATGCGCTTCAGGCACGACCATGCGAAGCCCGCGACCGGCGAGCCAATGAATCGACGATGACCGCGATCGCGAGGACGCCGCCGGTGATCATGTAGCGCAGCGAGGAAGAGAGATCGAGCAGCGTCAGCCCGCTGGAAATGGCCTGGATGACGATGATGCCGAGCAGCGCCGAATAGGCGCTGCCGCGACCACCGAACAGGCTGGTGCCGCCGATCACCGCCGCCGCGATGGCGTTCAGGTTGACGTCGCCCGTGCCGGCCTGCTGGCTGGACGAAGCGAGACGCGCCGCGGCCAGCACGCCGCCGAGCCCGGCCATGGCCCCGCAGATCACGAAAGCGCTGGTATAGATCGCGCGCACATTGATGCCGGCGCGCCGGGCCGCCTCCCGATTGCCGCCGACGGCGGTCGTGGAACGCCCCCATCGGGTGCGCGTGAGCGCGTAATTCATCGCCACCACGAGGGCGGCGAAGACACCGAACATCCACGGAATGCCGCGTCCCTGGTTGAGATAGGCGACGGCCAGCACGAAGAGAACCGTGACGGCCGCGGACCGTACGAGCAGGCTCCCCAGGGATTGGGCGGAAAGCCCCGCCGCGCGCCGGCGCGCGCCGGCGCGCAGGCCCAGCCACAGATGCAGGGCGCCGGGTATGACGGCGAGTGCATAGGAAAGAGCCGCCGGCATCACCAGCAATTGGCCGAAATTCACCATGGCCGAGCCATAGGGCAGATTGATCGAACCGGTCGGCCCCAGGATGTAGAGTTGCATGCCCAGAACCGCGAGCAGACCCGCCAGCGTCGCCACGAAGCTCGGCATCCCGAAGCGATTGAAGAGTTGGGCATAGAGCAGGCCAATGAGCGCCCCGGCGATGACCGCGACCAGGATGGCCAGTGCCACCGGCCAGCCCTCGTTCACCCAGAGTACGCCGAGAAGCGCCGAGGAGAAGCCGCTGACCGATCCCACCGACAGATCGATCTCGCCCACCATCAGCATGCAGACGATGCCGAGCGAGATGATCCCCACGGTCGAGCAGTCGAAGAGAAGGTTGACGAGATTGTTGGGC
>DASYDA010000419.1:0-14413 GCA_036499865.1 Dongiaceae bacterium
GGGAAGCCGGTCGGTCCGACGGGATCGTCGCTTCTCAGAGTCGCCAGGGATCGTATGTCGGCCCAATAGACCGCCGTCAGAACGGCGAGAATGATCGCGACAACCTGGTCTTCCTTTAGTTTCGCCATCGTGTTCGCTTCCTCCCGGATTTACCCGCTGCGCTTTGAGGCAGCTTATTTTTTGTCGGCGCGAGCCCGTTCCAGCAATTCGGGATCGATCGTCAGGCCGATGCCGATACCTTCCGGAATAGGGAAATACCCTTTCTCCGCTTCGGGCGTTATCTTGATCAGATCATGCTCGAACAAGGCGGCGCCCTGGTGGAACGATCCCGGCGTGATGTTCGGAATGGTCGCGTAGAAATGCGCCGAGGCCGAGACGCCGATGCTGGTCGAGTAGTGGATGCTCGGATACATCATCATCCCGTACGAGGCCGCGAGATCGGCGATCTTCTGCGTCTCGCGAATGCCGCCATGCTTGGCGAGCTTCAAGACGATGGCGTCGGCGGCATCATTGGCGATGAGATTCTGGAGGTCGCGGTAGGACCGGCAGCTCTCATCCGCCATGAGCGGCGTCTTCAGCTTCATCCGCAGGGACTTCATGGACCGGATGTCCCAGCCCGCGACCGGCTGCTCGATGAGCCGGGGCCGGCAGAGCTCCATCTGGGGCAAGATCTCCAAGGCGTCGAGATAGGAATACTGCCCGTTCATATCGATATGGATCGCTACATCCTCACCGATGGCCTCGCGAATGGCGGAAAGCCGTCGAGAATCCTGCCTGGGATTCTTGCCGATCTTCACCTTGATCCATTGATAGCCCAGTGAAACGGCTTTCGCCGCCTCCGCCGCCATTTCGGCCTCCGGTTTGATCGACACGCTCCAGCCGGCCGGGATCGAATCCCGGCGCTTACCGCCGATCAGCCGGTAAAGCGGAACACCCGCGAGCCGGGCGGAAAGATCGAGGAGCGCATCGCCGACGCCCGTCGATGCGTAAGGCAGGTCGCCCACCCGGTCGTGAATGCGGTCCATCAGGAAGTTGCACCGCGTCGGATCCTCGCCGACCAGCAGCGGCGCCATGTAGTTCTGAATCGTTGAGACAATCGTCTCCTGGGTCTCCTCGCAGCCCCAACGGATCGGGATGGGTGCGGTCTCGGCAACTCCGGAGACGCCCGAGTCATCGTGAATAAGCACGATGACGTTGCGGCGCACCGAGATCTTCCCATAGCCGACCTCGCGCTCGGTGGTCTCTCGAATGGCGATCGGGATGGCCTCGATCGAGCGAATGGTCATGGTTGGGCGTCTCCGGTTGGAATGCTACTTGCCGAGAATTTCGTCTTTGTATTGTTCGGCAACCTTGGCCTGCTTGTCCGCTTCCTTCTGAAACTGCACCGCATCGAGGAACTGATAGCGGAAGCCCGTCACCTGGAACTGCTTGTTGGCGATCTCGGGCGACTGCGCAGCTTTGGCGAAGGTATCCTGCAATTTCTTGATGATCTCCGGCGGAGTGCCTTTCTTGATGGCGAAGCCGCGGAACGCCGAATAGACAATGTCCTTCCCGGTCACTTCCTTGATCGTCGGGACATCCGGAAGCTCGGCAATCCGCTGATCAGCGGCGACTGCGACGATCCGCAGCTTGGCCGGATGCAGGTCGTACATGCCGCCCTGACGGATGCCGAAATCCGTGTGGCCGCCGATCAAAGCCGTGGTCATGTCACCACCGCCGTCGAACGGAACGATGCCCCACTTCACGCCGAAGGTGGACTGATAGACCATTGCGGACAGAGCCGAGCCGGTGGTTCGTCCGATGGTCGCAACGGACAGACGCTTGCCGCCTTTCGACGCGGCCAGGATGTCGTTAAAGGTCTTGAAGGGCGAATCCGGCGGAACCGCGACGGCGCCGGGATCGGAATTCGTCGCGCCGATCATCTGCCAGTCAGAGACGGAGCCTGAACCGAAGCGCCCCTGAAGCTGCAGCACATATTCCGCGGGCGGGCTGAAGCAAAGGATCGTATAGCCATCGGCCGGCAAACGCTCCGCTTCCGCGATTGCGATCGCGCCGCCGGCGCCTTCCGCGTTCTCGATCACGAAATGGGCGCCCAGCTCTTTCTCCCAGATCGGCGCCAGGAGGCGCGCAAGCTGGTCGATACCGCCGCCAGCCGAACGCGGCACGATGATGGTGATCGGTTTGTTGGGATAATCCGACTGTGCCTGGCTCGCATCGACGTGAGCGAACAGGCCAATAGCCGTAGCCGCCGCGAGCGCGGCAAGCTTGAGACGCGTCAAACCCATGTTAGTTCCTCCACTTTGTTTCCGATTGCCTCTATCCCGGGCATCGGTTGGTTTTTTGACACCCTTTAGCGGGCGTTCTCTCTGCTTCGACTCCTTCTAAAAGCGTTCTCTTGCGCGCTCCGGACCCCCGATTCGGAATCCCCCTAAGCGGTGCTCTTCTTCTTATGAACGAACCAGGTGTCCTCACGGAGCGGGAAGCGCTTCGCGACATCGTCAACGAGATCGGTGCCGAGCCCCGGACGGTCGGTCAGGATCGCCTTGCCGTCCTTGACCACCGGCGGGTGGGTGAGCACGTCCGCCATCGGCCAGACCGGGTCCCATTCGTGATAGACATTCTCGGTGATGTGCGGCGGCGCCGAGGCGAAGAGATGCAGGTTGCCCATCGCGTTCACGCCGCCGTCGCAATGCGGCGAGTATTTGAGGTTCCAGGTCTCGATCAGGCTGATGATCCGCGAGACCTCGGTGAGGCCGCCGGCCTTAGAGACATTGGCCATGACATATTGAATGCCGCCCTGCTCGATCAGCCGCTTGACCGAGAAGCGTCCGAAAATGCCGCCGCCCGTCGCGATCGGAACCGGCGCCGAGCTGGCGAGCTTGGCCATTTCTTCGTTGTGATAATGGACGGAGAAGCGGAACGGGCTTTCCAGCCAATAGATGTTGTACTCGGCGAGTTCCCGCGCCATTCGCGTGGAGACAACGAGGTCGCCGTAGCCCGAGTTCACATCGACCAGGATCTCGATCTTGTCGCCGAAAGCCTTGCGCAGCGCCTTCACGGATTCGATGTCGCCGCGATCCGGCAGGCCGCGGCCGCCGCGGACCTTCAGGGCCTTGTAACCGGCTTTCACGTAACGCTGCGCTTCCTCGATGAGGTCGTCCATCTTGTCGACGTCCCGCCAACCCAGGCAGTGACCGCCGGTGTAGAGCGGGACCTCCATGCGACTGGCGCCCCCCAGGAGCTTGTAGACGGGAATGCCCAGAGCCTTGCCCTTGATGTCCCAAAGCGCGGCATCGACACCGGCGATGCCGGCGATCGCGGCCTGGCCGAGCTGCACGGTGCGCGCAAAAAGCTTTGCCCATATCTGGGCGGTGTCGAAGGGATCCGCGCCGATCAGGAGCGGCTTCAGGCTGTATTTGATGGCGGCTTCGACCGCATGGGGATTCTTGAGATGATAGGCCTCACCGATCCCGCTGATGCCTTCGTCGGTGTGGATACGAACGATGACCTGGTCCCAACCGACCGAGCTGATCTCTCCCTTTTCCCATTTATGCCCCTTGGGATGCGGGATCGTCAGCGCAATGACTTCGACGTCGGTTACCTTCATTCTTGGTCTCCCAGTTATATTCGTATTTGCAGCGTTGACCAAGCATGGCACTTGCAGTTTCATCATCCTAATCGGATGTTTAAATATCGAATATTCACACCATGAATATCAAAGACGTCGATCTCAAGCTGCTCGTGGTCTTCGACACTGTGATCACAGAGAGGAATATCGGGCGTGCCGCTCAGCGCCTTGGGATGTCCCAACCTGCGGTCAGCAGCGCTGTGAACAGGCTGAGGCGGCTGTTGAAGGACCACCTCTTCGTTCGCGGTTCGGGCGGCGTCAAACCCACGCCGCGCGCTGTTGAATTGGCCTTGCCGATTCACGATGTGCTTCTGAGGTTGCAATCCGCCCTGGAGCCGACGAAGTTTTCACCGGCGACGACGACGCGAGTCTTCAATCTGGCGATTTCCGATCACGCCTCCACGCTGATCCTGCCTACGCTCCTGGCGCTCCTGCAGAAGGAAGCGCCGAAGATCCATCTGCGCGTCCGGCCGAAGTCGAACGTCCATCTGTCGATGCAATTGGATTCCGGCGAGGTCGATTTCGCCATCGGGGTGATGCCCGATCCGCCACCGCGCTTCAACCAGGAGACCTTGTTCTTCGAATCCTATGTCTGCGTGATGCGGAAGGACCATCCGCTGAAGGAAAAAACCTTCGGCAGGGCGGATTTCATCGCCGCCCGTCACCTGGCGATCACCCATGCCGGGGATACGACGGCGCTTCTGGACCGCCTGATCACGAAATTAGGCATCGAGCGGGAAATCGTCGCCACGGCGAACCAATACGTGCTGGCGCCGGAGCTCCTGCGGAAGACCGACATGATCCTGACCGCCTTCGAGAAGCTGGTGACGACGCATAAATCGTTCCGCGGCCTGCACGTCACCAGGTGCCCTTTGCCGATCGGCAAAATACCGATCAACATTCTGTGGCACCCCGTCCTCAGCAATCGGCCGGCGCATAGCTGGTTGCGGTCGAAAATCACGGAAATCTGCCGATCGATCGGCAACGGATGAGTATTAGGGCTCGCCGAATTAAGAAATCCGCCTAATGAAATAGACAGCGGAAGGCGGCGCACCCAGACTGCATTCGGACACCTTGACCCGTTTTAGGAAGATGACATGCGTTGGGCGCGAATTGAACACCAGGGAAAACCGCGATTTGCCATCGTTCACAGCGATCGGCTGGAGATCGTCGAGGGGGATCCCCTCACGTCTTATCGCGCTACCGGCGAAAGCGCACCGCTCGCGGGGACTAAATTGCTCCCGCCGATCGTCCCGCCCACCTTCTACGCCGCGGGCATGAACTATCTGGGCCATACCGCGGAAATGCGCGACGCGCTCGGCGAAGCCAAGGCGAAGGTCCCGACCCAGGCCGATATCGGATATCGCGCCAACAATTCCCTGATCGGCCAGGGCGAGGCCATCGTGATTCCGAAAGGATCGTCCGGCGCGGTCCAATATGAGGGTGAATTGGTGGTCGTGATCGGGAAGAAGGCCAAGAAGGTCGCCGAGAGCGAGGCCTTGAACTATGTGTTCGGCTATACGATCGGCAACGATGTCAGCGAACGGACCTGGCAGAAGAGCGACCGGACCCTGTGGCGCGCCAAGAACTCGGACACTTTCGCACCGATGGGACCCTGGATCGAGACTGACGTGGCACTCGACAAGCTCGTTACCCGCGTGCGCCTGAACGGGAAGCAGGTTGCCGAATTTGCAACCAACAAGATGATCTTCGGTGTGGAACGCTATATCAGCGAGATCAGCAAATACATCACCCTCTGGCCGGGAGATATGATCTGGATGGGCGCGGAATCTCCGACGCTCGACATGGTTGCCGGCGACAATGTCGAGGTGGAGATCGAAGGCATCGGCGTCCTGCGGAATCCGATCGTCGCAGAGAACAGCGCCGGTCGATGACAACCAGCGCAGACGCCACCAACGCCGCCCGGATGGGTGCGTCGGGTTTCGTCGATATTTTCACCTGCGCGAAGAGTTTCGGCTTCGATGCGCGGCGGCTGCCGCGGTCGCTGCGCATCCTGCTGGAGAATGTGGCCGCGCATGAGGGTCCGCAATCCCGGTACATCTCGGCCTTCGCCAAATGGCTCGGCGCCGATGAAGGGCTTGGGGAGATTCCGTTCCGACCGGCGCGCATTCTTTCCCATGACACGGCCGGAATCGCCGTCCTCGTCGATCTGGCCGCCTTGCGTGACAAGCTCGCGCGCGAAGGCAAGAATCCGGAGAACGTCGATTCCGCGGTGCCGATCGACCTCGTGATCGATCACTCGGTCGCCGTCGATGTGAGCGGCACGCCCGCCGCGCTCGAAGAGAATATGCGGCTGGAACTGGCGCGGAACATGGAGCGCTACCGTTTCCTCCGCTGGGCCGAAGGCGCGTTCGACAACCTGCGCATTATTCCCCCTGGAAACGGCATCTGCCACCAGGTCAACATGGAGTTCCTGGCGACCGGAGTCGCCGCCGCGCCGCGCGGTCAGCCGGCGATCATGGCCGATACCGTGATCGGGACGGACAGCCATACGACCATGATCAATTCGCTCGGCATCCTCGGTTGGGGTGTCGGCGGGATCGAGGCCGAGGCGGTCGCCACCGGCCAGGCGCTCTTCATGGGCCTGCCTCAGGTGGTCGGCTGCCGCTTGACCGGGAACCGGCAGAAGACGGTTTCCGTCGCCGATATCGCCCTCACCGTCGTCAGCCGTCTGCGAGAGTTCGGTGTCGTCGGCCGGGTCGTGGAATTCTTCGGCGACGGGTTGGACGATCTCAGCAGCGGGGATCGCGCGTCGCTTGCCAATATGGCGCCGGAATACGGGGCGACCTGCGGCCTGTTCCCCGTCGACGATGCAACCTTGCGCTATCTCCGGCTCACCGGCCGGGCGGAGGACCGCGTCCAGGCCGTGGAAAGCCATGCGCGATTCCTCGGCCTCTGGCGTGATGACGAGACGCTCCCGGAATACAGCGGCACGCTCACCATCGATCTTGGCGAGATCGTCCCGCAAGTCGCCGGGCCGCGACGGCCTCAGGAATGCATGCCGCTGAATCAGGCGCCCGACTCGTTCAGATTCGCCTTTCCGGCGGAGCAGCCTTCGAAAGCCGATGGCCTCCAGGACGGCGACATCGTGATCGCGGCGATCTCGAGCTGCACGCATACCTCCAACGCGAAGGAGTTGATGGCCGCCGGCCTGCTTGCGCGGAACGCGCGGCGCCGGAAACTGCAGGCCAAGCCCTGGGTGAAGACGTCCCTATCGCCGGGTTCTACAACCGTCGCCGACTACCTGCGGGCCGCCGGCTTGCAGACGGATCTCGATGCGCTCGGATTTCACGTTGTCGGGTTCGGCTGCATGACCTGCGCGGGCAATCCCGGCCAATTGCCGGCGCCGATCCTAGCCGAGATACGCGACCGGCAGATGAAGGTCTGCACGGTGCTCTCCGGCAACCGCAATTTCGAGGGCCGCATTCATCCCGATGTCCGCGCCGCCTATCTGGCATCGCCGGCGCTGGTGATCGCCTATGCGATCACCGGCACGATATTGACCGACCTCACGACCGAGCCGGTCGGCATCGACAGCGACGGCAAGCCTGTCATGCTGAGCGAGATCTGGCCCGACGAGCGGGAAATCGCAGAGTTGGTCGAGCAACATGTCGATGCCGAGACGTATCGGCGGGCTTACGATCGCGATGCCATGGCGCAAGGAATCTGGAGCACCATCGAAGCCCCTCAAGGAGCGGTATTTCCCTGGGATGCGGCATCGACCCATGTCCGGCAGCCTCCGTTCTTCTCGGACTCCGCTGATCGGCCGAAGCTGCGGGATATCGCCAAGGCGCGTCCGCTTGCCGTTCTCGGCGACCATATCACGACGGACCATATTTCGCCGTTCGGCCAAATTCTTCCGGACTCCGCGGCCGCGCGCTATCTTGGTGAGCACGGCGTGTCCGAACGGGATTGGTCAAGCTACGCTGAGCGGAGGGGCAATCACGAAGTTCTCCGTCGCAGTGCGTTTGCCAACCCTCGCCTCCGCAACAAGCTGATGCCCGATCGACCTGGCAATATGACGACCGGCCCCGCCGGCGAGCCGATGCCGATATTCGACGCCGCACAAGCCTATCGCGACAAGGGGACCCCAACTGTCGTTTTTGCCGGCAAGGAATATGGAACGGGTTCGGCGCGGGACTGGGCGGCGAAATGCACGCAGCTTCTCGGGGTGAAAGCCGTCATTGCGGAAAGCTTCGAACGCATTCATCGCGGGAATCTCGTTGGTGTCGGCGTCGTGCCGTGCCAGCTGCCCGCCGGGATTACGACCGAATCGCTGAACATCGGCACGGACACCGAGATCGCCATCGAGGGGTTGAACGGTCTAAACGGCCCTTTGGCGACGGTGCGTATGACGCTGAAACATGCCGATGGCCGTGTGCAATCGGTGCCGCTGACCTGTCGATTGGATACCGAAGCGGAAGTCGCTGAATTCCGCGAAGGCGGCATGTTCGCCAGCGCGGAGCGCGCCGCAATGGCGCTCGGCGATTAGGGATTCGCCAGGAATTTCATGCTTTGAATGAAGCTCCGAATGGCGGGAGCGCGTTCGTTGCGCCGAAACGCCAGGATGAGGCGGGCGTCGCTTTTGAGATCCATTTCCCGATAGCAGACGCCGGGAATGTGGATCCGGGAGAAAGATGCCGGTACCGCGGCCAAACCAAAGCCCGCGCTCACCAATGTCACAATCGTCAGATAGTCCGGCGCCCGGCGATTGATGCGCGGTGAAAATCCGCCTTGCTCCGCGATCGCACCCACGTAACCGCTGAACGCAAACTCGGATTCCACGGACGGTACGATGAAGTCCTCCTCGGCAAGCCTGCCGCATTCCACCTTTTTCAGCTTCGCCAAGGGATGCTTTTCCGGCAGAGCGATCAACACCGGTTGATGCCCGACCTGCATACCGGTCAGCCCGATGGGGTAACGATCCGGAGGGCGCATAAAACCCGCATCGATGTGGCCGTCGGCGAGATAGATCAGCTGCTGCGGGGATTCCAGTCGCTGGAGATGAACGTCGACCAGGGGATATCTCTCATGAAACGAAGCGATCGCACGCGAGACCGTCCCGGAGCATGCCGATGAGGTCGTGTAAGCGATCTCGATCCGCCCGAGTTCGCCGCGCCCGACCTGCTTGCCCACCTGCACCGTGTGCTCGGCCTGTCTGATCGTCTTCCGGGCTTCTTCCAGAAACCGCCGGCCGGCATCGGTCAACTCCACCGATCGCTTCGTGCGGTTCAGCAACCGTGCTTCCAGTTCCGCTTCCAATGCCTGAATCTGCTGGGTAAGCGACGGTGGCGTGATGTGGAGGCGTTCAGCCGCTCGGGCGAAATGCAGCTCTTCAGCCACCGCCACGAAATACCGCAGATGTCGCAATTCCATAACGCTCCCCCTCCCGCCGCAATGGGCGCGTATAATTGGTCACAGCGGGATATTTGGCAAAGAAAAACACCGACGCCGGTCCGGCGTCGGTGTTGCAAGGTAAAAAACTCTTACCGGCTTAAGCCAAGCGAAGAGAGAATCGCCTCATCCGGCGCGCTTAGCCGTGCGTGTATTCCGCGGCGGCCTTGCCGGAGATTCGGCCATAAACCGCGCCGGAGACCAGACCGGTTCCACCGGCATAGTTGAAATAGAACAGGCCGCCCACCATTTCCCCGGCACAATAGAGGCCCGGGATCGGCTGGCCGTCGAGATCGATGACGCTACCGCCGGTGTTGATCTTGATTCCGCCGAAGGTGAAGGTAACGCCGCAAGTGATCGCATAAGCCTCGAACGGACCCTGATCGATGGTGTTGGCCCAGTTCGTTTTCGGCACTTCCAGCCCCTGCGTGCCTCGGCCGTCTTTGATGCTGGGGTTGAACGGAACGTCGGTCTTCACCGCGGCGTTGTACTTCTTCACTTCCGCCAGGAAGGCCTCGGCGTTGACGCCTTCCAGCTTGCGCGCCAGTTCCTCGATCGTGTTTGCGGTCACTTTAGTGACCTGCTTGATCCGGTATTCGTCGCGCAGGATCGGCGTGATCTTGGCGTCGAACACTTGCCAGGCGAACTGCTCGGGCTGATCGAGCACCACCTTGCCGTATTTCGCATAGGTGTAGTTACGGAAATCGGCGCCTTCGTCGAGGAAGCGCTTGCCATGCGCGTTCACCATGATTCCGAAGGGATAGCTATGCTTCTGGAAATTCTCGCCGACATCGAGGTCGCCGAATTCCGGGGCGTTCAGATCCCAGCCGACCGAGTGGCAACCGGACCAATGGCCATAAGGCCGAGCACCGATATCCAGCGCCATGCGGATGCCATCGCCATTGTTGAACTTGGTGCCGCGCACCTTCGCAAGATCCCAGCCTGGTCCCAGATACTTGGTCCGCCACTCGACATTCGACGCGAAACCGCCGCAGGCGAGAATGACCGCGCCTGCTTTGAGTTCTTCTTCGCGGCCGGCATGGTTGATGACCACGCCTGTCACATGCCCGTTCTGCTGAATCAGACGCAGCGCGCGGGTCGAGTAGCGGATGGGGATCCCGCGCGCCGTGGCGGATTTGTGCTCGAGATCCACCAGGCCGGCGCCCCCACCCCAGCTTTCCAAAGCGAGGCCGCCCCAGAACTTCATTCGGCCGTCGATCTTGAATGCCTGGCGATAGAGTGGCGTGAAGCGAACACCTTTTGACTGCATCCAAAGCAGCGTGTCATAGCTGCCGCGCACGAAGGTCTCGGTGAGATCTGGATCGGTCCGGTACTGCGTAACCCGCCCCATATCGTCGAGGTATTCTTCCTCGGTGTAGCTGCCGAAATCGAACGTCGACATTTCGCTCTCGGAGATTTCCGGGATCAGGCGGCGGACATCGTCGATTCCGCGGAAGGCAAAGCGCAGCACGCCCGAAGCGAAGCGGCTGTTGCCGCCATGCTCTTCCTGCGGCGCTGTCTCGAGCATCACCACCCGCGCGCCGTTCTCCTGCGCCGAGAGTGCCGCGCAATAGGCCGCGTTGCCGGCGCCGACGACGATCACATCGTATTCAGACATCAATTTGCTCCGATTATTCGTTTTAGCTTGCTGCTTCGGTCTCGGCGTCCGTCGCCGGTCCAATCAATCCCTCAGACTCCAGCAGGGGGAAAATTCCGCCGCCCTGCATCAGGCTCAGCAGCGCCGGAGGGATCGGCATGCCGTTCAAAGTGGTGCCAGTCCGGCGATTCCGAACCTGTCCCTGATCCATCGACACTTCCGCCATGTCGCCTTCCTTGAACGCCGCCAGCGCGCCGGGGCATTCCAGGGCGAGCAATCCGAAGGCAACGCTATTGCGGAAGAACAGAGGATTCATCGAATCCGCGATCAGGCATTTGATGCCCAGCGCGTTCAATGCGAGCGGCGCAGGCCGGCTGGAACCGGTGCCGAAATTCTTCCCGGCGACGATGAAGTCGCCGCGGCTGACCTCATCCACCCAGCCGGGCCGGTTTGGCTCGAAGACGTGACGCGCCTGCTTGGCCGCGGGCAGATACATATAAGGCGACGGCAAGATGAGATCGGTGTTGATATCGTCACCGAAGATCCAGACCTTTCCCGTGATCATTTCGGCTGCTCCATCGGAAGGAATTTGCCGGGATGCGTGATCACCCCGGTGAGGGCCGAAGCCGCGACGGTCGCGGGCGAAGCCATATAGACCGACGCACTGGGGTCGCCCATCCGGCCTTTGAAATTGCGCGTGCTCGCCGTGATGCAGACCTCGTTCGGCCCGATCACACCCATATGACCGCCTTGACAAGCACCGCAGGTGGCGCTCGTGACCACCGCGCCGGCCTTCAAGAGGGTGCCGACATAACCGGCTTCGACCGCTTGGCGGAACACCGCCTGCGAACCCGGCGTTATCAGAAACCGGACACCCGGCGCCACCCGGCGTCCCTCGACCACCTCTGCGGCGATCTTAAGATCGTAGAGATTTCCGTTGGCGCAGGAGCCGATGAACGCCTGGTTGATCGGTTTTCCCGCTACGTCCTCGATATCGGCAGCATTGCTGATGACTTTACCCGGGAGAGCGATCAGCGGCTTGACGTCGTTGAGGACCAGCGTTCTACGCTCGGCATAGTGGGCATCGGGATCGGGATTGCAGAAGTTGAACGGCTTGTCGCTGCGGGCCTTCACATAGTCCCGCAGGATTTCGTCGCCTTCGAAAATGGTGAACTCCGCATTGAGCTCCGTACCCATCGTCGCCAGCGTCCGCCGCTCGTCGATGCTGAGATTGGCCAGCGCGGGACCCCCGAATTCGACGTTGAAGTTCGCATGGGTGCCGTAGGTGCCGGCGATGTGCAGGAAAAGATCCTTTGGCGTGGCGCCGTAGGGCAGGTTCCCGACCAGATCATAGCGGATCGTTTCGCAGACTCTGTACCAGGTGCTGCCCTTGGTGAGGGCATAGATCACATCGGGTCCGCCGGTGCCACGTGCCGCGCAATTCAGAGCTCCCGCGCTGCCGGCATGCGAATCCGAACAGATCAGTACGGATCCGGGCAATGCATAGGCGTTTTCGGCGACAATCACATGGGCGATGCCCTGGTCGTATCCCACGTCGTGGAAACGCCTGATACCGAATTTCTTTACGAAATCCCGGCCGACATTGTGGGCCCGCGCGCAGAACTGGTCGGGCGCCGGAACCCGGTGATCGAAGGCCACGACGACGTTTTCCGGATTGGCAACATGATGGACTTCCCGCCAATAGGCGGGAAAGAAGTTTCCGTCATAGAGAACCACCGTATCGACACCGACGACGACGATGTCGCCCGGCTTCGTTTCGGAGCGGTTGCTCGCTTTCGCGAGAATCCGCTCCATGATTGTCATACCCATTGAGACAACTCTTCCCGACGTTGATGGGCGGAGTGTGGAAGCCCGCTTACCAACTGTCCATTTCATCCTTCCCCAAAATTAATTAGTTTGTATCGAATTATCGATCGCCCGATGGGATAAATTGCCGAAACGTATTATTTATTCTAAACAGCATCTTATAAAATTTCTCCGCCACTTTTAGGAACCTGACAGCGTCATGCTGGCTATGCGCTGCGCCGCAAATTAGGATGCGCACCACAAACAAGCCCGGCATAGTGGAAATGCGGGAGGGGTGGAGAATTTGGCGACAATTCGTTTTTTGCTGCGCCCAGGCATACTTTCCAGTTCCTGGTTCTTCCTGCTGCTGGCGCACACCTTCATCCTGCAAGGCGTCATCATCATGGTACGCGTGGCCACGAGCTATCGCGCAGCCACCTTTGGATTGGACGAATTTTGGATCGGTGTCATCGGCGGCGCCTTCGGATTTGTGCCGGCCCTGTTCGGGCTGCATCTCGGCAACGTCATGGACAGGTATGGCGAAACGAAATCCCTGATTGCCGGTTCGGCGCTTATCGTATTGGCCTGCCTTCTCTTCTGGCTCACGGCCGATACGCTTCCTGTGCTGCTAATAGCCAGCATATTGCTCGGCCTAGGCCAATTCATATGCGTCGCGGGACAACAGAGTTCGGTTGCCCGTGCCGCCCCGGACGGGCAGCGCGAGAGCTATTTCGGTAGGCTCACAGTTTCCGTCTCCCTGGCTCAGGCTGTCGGGCCGATGGTGATCGGCCTGTTCGGACGGCATCAACTCGTGCCGGATATCGACGGTATATTCCTCGCGAGCTCGGGTACCGGAGTGGCGCTGCTGGCTCTCTCCTGCCTCTTGCGCATTCCGTTCAATGCCGCAGAAGGGAATAGACTGGGCGTGTGGCAGACCGCGCGTTTTTTGTTGCGCGACCCCGCCTTTCTGCTTTCCGCCATTGCCGGCCTTGTCGTCTTTTCCGCCATGGATCTGCTGGTGATTTACCTGCCGCTTTACGGGATCGAGCGCAGTATTGCGGCGGGAACGGTCGGTACTCTTCTCGCGCTCCGCGCCACGGCCTCCATTCTCTCCCGTCTGATGTTCAGTCGCCTGTTTTCGTGGTTCGGTCGCGGCCGGCTCCTCATCTTCAGCATGCTGTTGGCGGGCATCGCCATTGTTCTACTGACGGTGAACGAGAATCCGATCTTCATGTCCGCAGCAATGCTGGCGACCGGCTTCGGCCTGGGCATCGGCGGACCGTTGACACTGGCTTGGATCACTGAAATTTGCCCGTCCAATATGCGGGCCGCCGGCGTCTCGCTCCGCCTGGCGCTCAATCGGGTCGGCCAGGCCTTGCTGCCCATCGGCGTAGGCGGTTTGGTCGCCGGTATCGGCGCTTCCGGAGTCCTTGCGGTAACCGGCTTTAGCTTGCTCGCAATGGCCGCCGCCACAACCCGCTACTTCAGCCTCCCGCGTCGCTGAATCACGCCTTCGCCCAGCGATTCGAATTGCACCGGCTCTGGGTGAGCAATACTATCAAAGTCATCTTACAAGTTTACAAATGTGGATAGATCCCATGCCGGATATTTCGCCTAACGCAACCGCGCCCGAAGATCAGCACCGGCGTACCGGTGCACAGCTCATCGTGGAGGCGCTCGCTCTGCATGGGGCAGACGTCGTGTTCGGGGTTCCCGGCGAATCTTATCTCGGGGTTCTCGATTCGCTGCTGGATAAGCAGATCCAATTCATCACCTGCCGCCAGGAAGGCGGTGCGGCCTTCATGGCCGAAGCCTATGGCAAGCTAACCGGACGGCCTGGCATCTGCATGGTTACGCGCGGCCCAGGGGCTTGCAATGCGGCCATCGGGCTGCATACCGCTCATCAGGATTCAACACCCATGATCCTGTTGATCGGCCAGGTCGGTTCGAAAGTATGCGAGCGGGAA
>DASYDA010000420.1:0-3407 GCA_036499865.1 Dongiaceae bacterium
CTTCGCCAAATTGCCCTACCGCTTCCTGATGAATGTCGGCGATTATATCGGCGAATATGCCGATGTGCCGGGCAATGTGCATCTGGAAAGCTGGTATCCGCAGCCGGCCGTGGTGCCGGAGGTCGATCTCTTCATCCATCACGGCGGCAATAACAGCTTCAACGAGGCGCTCTATTTCGGCAAGCCGGCGATCATCATGCCGTTCTGCTGGGACGGGCTCGACAACGCGGCGCGTATCCACGACACCGGTTATGGCGATCAATTACCGCGCTATACCTGGACGGAATCGCAGCTCGCCGAGATGATCGCGCGGCTGCTCGGCGACGGTGCGATGAAGCAGCGCCTGGCCGTGGTCTCGAAGCATATGCAGGCGGCGAAGGGCACCGACAAGGCAGCGGATATCCTGGCGGAGATCGCGACGACGGGGGCGTTCGGCAGGTGAAGCTTGATTGCCGCAATCCCTTACAATCCCCTCCCCCAAGATGGGGAGGGTTAGGGAGGGGGTTGATGCAGCTGTGATGATCGCGTGTTACGAACATGCGGTTCGATCCAGCGCGTTGGGCGGTACCGGACTCGCGGAGAGAGCAACCCCCACCCCAGCCCGCCCCCAACTTGGGGGCGGGGGATTTTTTGAAGCGTGTTCGAGATGACAAACAAAGCCAACCTCACGTCCTCCGCGCCGCATCTTTATGATCCGGCTACCTATGCCGACCTCGCGGATTGGGGCGTGCAGGGCGACGCCATCGCGGGGCAGTCGCATTCCTCGGGGCGGCTGCTCTATAAGCGGCCGGATGCTTCGGTCGGCGGCAACTCGCCGGAATGCGGGCTGTGGCAATGCATGCCGGGGAAATGGCGGCTGTCCATTCCGCGCGACGAGTTCTGCCATTTCGTTTCCGGCCGCGCGACCTATGTTCGCGATGATGGCGAAATCATCGAGGTGCGGCCCGGTACCTGTGTGCATTTCCCCGCCGGCTGGTCCGGCATCTGCACGGTCCATGAGACCATGCGCAATGTCTATATGCTGCGATAGGAGTCCGCGATCGTGACCACACCCGTTCTCTATGACCCGAAATCCGTGACCGATGTGAAGGATTGGGGGCCGGTGCCGACCATGATCGAGGGCCAATCCATGACCTCGGGCGTGCTGCTCTCGAAGGGCCCCAACGGCGAGAACGAGACCGGCATCTGGATCTGCACACCGGGTTTCTGGAACTGCCATGTGACCCGCGACGAGTTTTGCCACTTCCTGCTGGGGCGCTGCACCTACACCCATGAGAGCGGCGAAGTGATCGAGGTCAAGCCCGATACCATCGCCTTCTTCCCCCAGGATTGGAAAGGCACCTGCCGCGTGCATGAGACCGTGCGCAAGGTCTATATGATCCGGTGAAATGGGTGCATTTTTGAATCGTCATGGTCCGCGAAGGCGGACCATCCACGAGTTCACATCATCAGACGCGGAAACAGGTCTTCCCATTCAGGATTGTCTTTGTTGATGAGGCGAACCTTCCATGCCCGGTTCCAGGTTTTGAGGCGCTTTTCCCGTTCAATGGCAAGCGGCATCGTGTAATGAGCCTCGACATAGACCAGGCGTTTCAGGCCATACTGGCGGGTGAATCCGTCGATTGCTCCGGTGCGATGTTCGAAGACACGGCGGCCAATGTCGGAAGTCACGCCGATATAGAGCGTGCCATTCTTGCGGTTGGTCATAGTGTAGACCCAGGCTGCCATCGCTATCGCCGGCAAACTCGTGGATGGTCCGCCTTCGCGGACCATGACGATTTATTATAAGCTGGAATTCGAATCAGAGCGAACCCAAGCCATGAAACACCTCTATCATCCGAGCGCATTGGACCCCGCGAAGCCGGCGGCCAGTTGGTGGCGGGATTCGCTGGTGGCGCCGGCGCCGGAATATCCGGAATTGGAAGGCGATATCGAAACCGAGGTCGCGATCATCGGCGGCGGTTTCACTGGGCTTTCCGCGGCCTATCATCTTGCCAAGGAATGCGGCATCCAGGCGGTGGTGCTGGAGCGCGCGCATCCCGGCTGGGGCGCATCCGGGCGCAATGGCGGCTTCTGCTGCATGGGCGGCAGCAAGCTCGGCTGGAAGCAGACCATCACGAAATACGGCCTGGAGGATGCCCGCGCCTTCCATCGCGTGCAGACGGAATCGGTGGAACTGGTCGGCGACCTGCTGCGGACGGAAAGCATCGATGCCGACCGCACCGGGGAAGGCGAGATCGCGCTGGCGCATCGCGCCGCGACCATCGCCGAGATGCAGACCGATGCGAAGTTCATGGCGAATGCCTTCGGCGCCAAGCTCACTTTGCTCGACCGGAACGATCTCGCCGCGCGCGGCCTCGTCGGCCCGCATTTCCATGGCGGCCTCGCCAATGCGACCGGCTTCGGCCTCAACCCCTATAAATACGTGACCGGCCTCGGCCGCGCCGCCGCCAATCGCGGCGCCAGGATCTTCGCCGAAAGCCCGGTGACGGCCTGGCAGCGCGAGAGCTATCGCCACCGCCTGACGACGCCGAAGGGCACGGTGCGCGCCGACAAGGTGCTGATCGCCACCAATGGCTATACGCCGGAGGACCTGCATCCCGAATTCGGCGGGCGCCTGCTGCCGGCCTTGTCCTCCATCGTGGTGACGCGGCCATTGACCGAGACCGAGCGGCAGGCGGCGGGCTTCACCTCGACGACGCCGGTCTACGACCTCTTGCATCTGCTGCATTACTTCCGCCTGCTGCCGGACGGCCGCATGCTGTTCGGCGGGCGCGGCGGGCTCTCGGCGGAGCCGGGCGCCTTGGCGCGGCAATCGGAACGGATCGAGGTCGCGTTCCGGCACTATTATCCGGCCTGGCGCGATGTCGAGATCACCCATCGCTGGTCCGGCTTCGTCTGCCTCGCCGCCGACCTCCTGCCCCATGTGGGGTCGTGGGAGGAGGAGCCGGGCGTCTATTACGCGGTCGCCTATCACGGCAACGGCGTCGCCCTGGCGAGCTGGGCGGGGCGGGCCATCGCCAACGTCATCAGCGGCGGCGTGGATCGCATGGGCGATCTCCGGCCCATGCTGATGCGCAGCATTCCGCCGCGCTTCCCGTTCCCCGCCTTGCGGCCACTTTACCTACGCGGCGCCTATCTCAAATTCGGCGTGGACGATCTGCTGGGCCGATGAGAGATTTTGCCATTTTTCGCTCTACCGGCAGTAATAGTTAACGCCGCCGACCTCAATCTGTGATCGCGCGCATGCTATGGTCAGGAAGGGCGTCCCGG
The DNA here is from genome assembly GCA_036499865.1 of Dongiaceae bacterium. Lineage (GTDB taxonomy): Bacteria > Pseudomonadota > Alphaproteobacteria > Dongiales > Dongiaceae > Dongia. The sequence goes on from DASYDA010000420.1 coordinate 3,274, forward strand.
CGGTTGCGCGGCTTTGAACGTAAGGACAGAGTGCCGCGACCGTAACGGGGAGCCCATCGGGGCCATTCATCAACCAGGTGCTTTATGTCGCGCTCTGCTCTGCTTCGCTCAAGCCTGCTGGCTTCGGCGCTTTT
>DASYDA010000421.1:0-6237 GCA_036499865.1 Dongiaceae bacterium
TGGCAGCCGGATCAACCGGGCCTGGGGTCTGGCCTTGCGCAAGCGGTTCTGCCGCAAGTTCAATTTCGAGCTCCAGGCGGCCGCCACAGAAGACAATATCGTGCTCTCGCTGACCACGGCGCACAGCTTCGAACTGGCCGAAGTCGCGAAATATCTCCATTCAAACACCGTGCGGGACGTTCTCATTCAGGCGATGCTGGACGCGCCGATGTTCGGCGCCCGCTGGCGCTGGGTGGCGGGCGTCGCTCTCGCCTTGCCGCGGTTCCAGGGCGGCAAGAAGGTGCCGCCGCAATTCATGCGCATGCAGGCGGAAGATCTCCTGGCCTCGGTGTTCCCCGACCAGATCGCCTGCGCCGAAAATCTGGTGGGCGAACGCGAGATTCCCGATCATCCGCTGACCAACCAGGCGATCGCCGATTGCTTGCACGAAGCCATGGATATCGACGGCCTCATAGGGGTCCTGAAGCGGTTGGAAGCCGGCGAGATCCGCGTGGTCGCCTGCGATCTGACCCAGCCCTCGCCGCTCGCCCTCGAAGTCCTGACCGCGCGGCCCTATGCTTATCTCGACGATGCGCCGCTGGAAGAGCGTCGCACCCAGGCGGTGATGGCGCGGCGCTGGCTGGACGCGGAAAGCGCCGCCGATCTCGGCCGCCTGGATGCCGAAGCCATCACCCGGGTCCGCGAGGAAGCCTGGCCCGAACCCGGCAATGCCGAGGAGCTGCACGATTCCCTGCTCTGGCTAGGTTGCGTCAGCGCCACGGAAGCCGAGACGCATCCGGAATGGGTCGGCTGGCTGGAAGCCCTGGCCGCGGATAAGCGCGTCACCCTGATGGAAACGCCCCAGGCGGCGCTCTGGGTCACGTCCGAACGGCTGAACCAGTTCCGCATCGTCTGGCTCGATTCGAAATGCCGGCCGGACCTCACGCCTGCTCCGGATCAGACGCCCACGCAATCCCGCGAGGAGATCCTGATCGAGATCGTGCGTGGCCGCCTCGAAGGCCTAGGCCCGGTGACGGCGACCGCGCTCGCCATGCCGCTCGGCTTGGAAGCGACGGAGTTGGCGCCCGCATTGATGGCGCTGGAAGCCGAAGGCTTCGCCATGCGGGGCCGATTTACGCCCGGCAGCAATGACGAGGAATGGTGCGACCGGCGGCTGCTCGCCCGCATCCATCACTACACAGTGCGCCGCCTGCGCGCCGAGATCGAGCCGGTGGCGCCGCGGGATTTCCTCCGCTTCCTGTTCGCTTGGCATCGCGTGACCGAGGACACGCATCTTGAAGGGCCGGATTCGCTGACCGTGGCCATCGCCTCGCTGGAAGGCTTCGAAGCACCGGCCGGCGCCTGGGAAACCGAGATCCTGCCGGCCCGTATCGCCGAATACGAGCCGAACTGGCTGGACGATCAATGCCTCGCCGGTCGCATCGCCTGGGCGCGCCTGACGCCCGCATCCGGCTCCAATGGCCGCGATCGCGCCGCTTCTTCTCCCGTGCGCACCACGCCGATCGCGCTGATGGAACGCCGCCGCGCCGCTTTGTGGATGACGCTGGCCGGAGCCGGCAATGCGCCGCAGCCGAGCCAGCGTGCGCAGGCGGTGCTCGACGCGCTCCGCGCCCAGGGCGCGCTGTTCTTCGACGAGATCGTCGAGGCGACCGGCCTGCTCCGGCCGCAGGCGGAAGACGCCCTTGGTGAGCTGGTCTCTCTCGGCATCGTCAATTCGGACAGTTTCGGCGGGCTGCGCGCATTGCTGGTGCCGGCCGACAAGCGCAAGCCCTTCGCAGGCGCAAGGCGGCGGGGCCGCATCCTGCCCTTCGACATGGAAAATGCCGGTCGCTGGGTGGTGATGCGGCGCCAGGAAGGGATCGATCCGCAAAAAAAAGATACCGCCATCGAGCATATGGCCCGCGTGCTGCTGCGCCGCTACGGCGTGGTGTTCTGGCGGCTGCTCGCCCGCGAACCGGTCTGGCTGCCTTCCTGGCGGGAATTGCTGCGGGTCTACCGCCGCATGGAAGCGCGCGGCGAGATCCGCGGCGGCCGCTTCGTTTCCGGCTTCTCCGGCGAGCAATATGCGCTGCCTGAGGCCGTGGGCGCCTTGCGGGAAATGCGGCGCAAGCCGCATGCGGATGAATGGGTCTCGCTCTCCGGCGCCGATCCGCTCAATCTCGCCGGCATTCTGACACCCGGCACCAAAGTGGCGGCGCTCACAGGCAACCGTCTTATCTTCCATGACGGCATACCGATCGCGGCGCTGAGCGGCGGCAAGGTGGAGTTCCTCACCGATCTCGAGCCGAGCCGGCAATGGGAAGCCCGCAAGAAGCTGCTGCGTTCCTCCGCGCCGAAATCGCTGCAAAAGCTCGCCTAACCGGTTTCAGGGAATCGGCTGAACGGTGCCTTCCTTGGGCACGGCGCGCACGCGCTCGCGATAGAACACGAAGAGGCCGCTGGCGATCAGGATCGCATTGCCGATCACGATATGCAGCGTCGGCACGTCATGCCAGACCATCCAACCGAACAAAGCCGCCCAGAGAATGGAGGAATACTGGAACGGCGCCAGCAAGGAAGCCGGCGCCAATGCAAGCGCGCGCGTGATGCAGAGGAAGCAGAATGCCGCGACGATGCCCACGGTCAGCATCAGAATGCCGTCCACGGCGCCCGGCGTGGTCCAGCCAAACGGGCAGAGCGCCCCGCCGATGATGCCGCCGCCGATAAACTGCCAGATCACCAGTGGCATCGGGTGGCTGTCGCGCAGCTTCCGGGTCATCGCGAGAGACAGCGCGAATTGCACCGAGCCCACCAAAGCGACAATGGAGCCCGAAGAAAGCGACGCTTGGCTCGGCTGCAGGGCGATGACGACGCCGATGAATCCGAACAGCACCGCCCCCCAGCGATAAGGCCCGACCTTTTCCCCCAGGAAAAGACCGGATACCGCCGTCAATATGATCGGCCCGCCCATGTAGAAAGTCATCACATCCGCCAGGGGCAGATGCCGGCTGGCGAAATAGAAGCAGTAGCTGTCGCCGGTCTGCAGCAGGATGCGCAGGAAGTGGAGATCCCAGCGGCTCTTCAGGGAGAATCCGGCGCGCGCGACATAAGCCACGGGAACCAGCATGATGACCGCCCCGACCGAACGGATCAGAAGCAGCTCCGCCACGCTGTAATCCGCCACCAGCCATTTGCCGAGCGCATCATTGGCGGCGAAGAAGAAGACGCCGGCCAGGTAAAGCGCGATCCCGGTGCCATGGCGCGCAAATTCCGACTGAGACCGCATTCGAACGGGGATTTCTCGGGCTGGAGCGGCCGATATTGGCCGGCCCCAGTCTTATCCTGCCGCCTGGGGAAAGACAATGTAAGGCCGCTCTCGTCTGCCTATTCGGCCGAGGAGCGCGGCTTTTTCTTGCGTTGATGGCCGCTGACCTTGACGCCGTCTTCCGGCCGCAGATAGAGAAAGCCCGGCGCCGAAATCAGCGGGATCACCGCGATAAGCAGAAAGACCGTATGGAAGTCGGAAAGCTGGATCGCCTGGTCCTTATTGGCGACGAAGCCAAGCAGCAGCGCCGACACCGAAACGCCGAAGCTCACGCTGAGCTGCTGCAGCACACCGCCGAGGCTGGTGGCGCGACTGAGCCGGTCGGCAGGCATATCAGCATAGGAAAGCGTGTTCGAGCTCATGAATTGCGTCGATCGCGCCAGGCCGTAGAGGGCGATATAGCCGGCGATGAGCCAATGCGGCATTCCCGGCTCGATCCAGGCGAAGCCCGCGAGCAGAGCCGCGCTGACGATGGCACTCCAAAACAACACGCGATCGAATCCCTGGGCCCGCAGAAGCCGGCTCGACAGCGGGCGAATGATCAGCGCGCCGAGGCTGGTGACGAAGGTCAGGGAGCCGGATTGTATGGGAGTCATGCCGAAGCCCACCTGAAGCATCAACGGCAGCAGATAGGGCACGCCATTGATGCCCATCCGGCAGATGCCGCCGGCGAGCGTACCGATGCGGAATGAGCGGAAATTGAACAAAGTGAGATCGACCGCCGGCGCCTTGACGCGCCTGGCGTGCCACAGGAAAGCGAGCAGGCAACCGGCCGCCGCGGCGATGACCGCGGTGACTTCAAACCACGAAAGCGTCGGCCGGTCGAGGTTCTCGATGCCGAATTGCAACAGGCCGAGCCCGCTTCCGACCATGAGAAAGCCGCGGAAATCGAACGGCTCCGGTTTCTCCAGGCGGCTCTCCTCGATGAAGCACAAAGCGAGCGTGATCCCCACCAGCCCGAAGGGGATGTTGATGTAGAAGTTCCAGCGCCAGGAGACGTAGCTGGTCAGAAAACCGCCCAACAAGGGCCCAATGACCGGCCCGATCAGGACCGGCATGCTCATATAGACCATCGCGGTGAAAAGCTGACTGCGCGGGAAACTCCTCAGCAATATGAGCCGGCCCACCGGGGTCATCATGGCACCCCCAAGGCCCTGCAGCGATCGCGTCGCTACCAGCATGGTGAAATTCTGCGCCATGCCGCAGAGCACGGAGCTGATCGTGAAGATCAGGAGGGCGAGCACGAAAATCCGCCGCGAGCCGAAGCGATCGGCAAACCAGCCGCTGACCGGAATGAACGCCGCCAGGGTCAGCACATAGGCGGTCACCGCCAGGTCCATCCGCAGGACGGTGGTGTTGAGATCGCGCGCCATCACCGGGATCGCGGTGGTGACGATGGTCGAATCGATCTGTTCCATCAGGAACGCAAAGGCGACGACCAGCGGTATCAGCAGACGCAGGCGTGGATTGCGTTCGGTGGCGAAGAGCGGTCCTTCAGGAGGATCGCCATCGGGTGTTGGGCTTAGTTCCGTCATGCCTGCTTTGAGTCTTGCGGGATTCACCCGCAACTTGGCGCCGCGCGGAAAGCTTGAGCGCGGTTCCGGAAGCGGCAGATAAACCTAACCGCTGGCGCGGAAAACGCAACCGCATCAATTACATGACTGCTATGTATGCAGGTGCACCGGCGCCCGGTTCCGGATGGAATTGAAACGCGCGAGCGGATCGACCGCAATTCGCAGCAATAATGCGGCCGCGAAAAGCATCAAACGAAACCCATAAGAGACGCCGGCGGGGAGATGCCGGTGTTCAAGCGCCGAAGCGCGGCTCCGGTACGCCCTTGATACCGAGGTCGTAGATCGCGAACAGGCTGCCGCGCAGCACGCCATCGCCCGGGAAGCGCGGCAGCGGCGGCTTGGCCATGGAAGTCACGAAAAGGATGTCGAGATTGGGGCCGCCGAACATGACCGAGGTGACCTTCTTCACCGGCATCTCGATCACCCGCTCGACCTTGCCTTCGGGCGTATAGCGCACCAGCTTGCCGTCATAGACCTGGGCGTTCCAGAGGCAGCCCTCGGCATCGACGGTGGAACCGTCCGCGGCACCGCCGCGCGAGGTATCGACCTTGGTGAAAGTGCGCCGGTTGGAGACCGTGCCGGTCTTGATGTCGTAATCATAGGCCCAGATCTCCCCGGACCAGGAATCGGCGAAATAGAAAATCTTGTCGTCGGGGCTGAAGCAGGGACCGTTGGAAACGATGATCCCGGAATCGAGTTTGGTGATCTTGAAATCCGGATCGACCCGATAGAGCGAGCCGTTCGGCCCGGCTTCCATCGTATCCATGGAGCCGGAGATGAAGCGGCCACGGCGATCCACCTTGCCGTCATTGATGCGGGTCGAGGGCATGTCGGGCTCGGGGTCGTGGATCAGCGTCGCTTCGCCGGTCTTGAAGTCGAGCAGATGGAAGCCGGTCGCAAGCGAACAGATGGCGCCGTTGCCGTCTTTGCGCAGCGCCATGGAGCCGATCTTTTCCGGCACGTCCCAGGCGCGGATCTCGCGGCCATCCGCCGTGCAACGGAAGATATTGGCGCCAAAACTATCGATCCAGTAGAGCCGCTGCTGATCGACATCCCAGAGCGGTCCCTCGCCGAGAATGGTCTTCACGTCCACCAGAACTTCGATCCGCATTTTCTTCCTCCCAGTTTGTTCTTCGTTCGCGGCTAGAGTCTTCGGGTCTCTCCGTTCATCCCTTAAACCGCGGCTCGGCGATTCCTTTGACGCCTAGCCCGTGGACAGCGAAGACCATGCCGGCCTCCTTCTCGCGCGGATAGCGGCCGTTGAAGGGCCGCGCCATCGAGGTCACGAAGGCGATATCGAGATTGGGCCCGCCGAAACTGATGCTGGTGGTCGAGAAGACCGGCAGGCCCACCAGCCGG
>DASYDA010000422.1:0-6688 GCA_036499865.1 Dongiaceae bacterium
GGCTCGATCGACCTGAGCCTCGCTGGCATCGGGGAACAATGCCCAAGGTTCGCCCTTGGCCGGATTGTAGGACTGAAGCCAGCGATCCGCCTCCGGCTCTTCCCATTTTCCATCGATATAAACGCCATACCGGCTAAGCGCCTTTTCCACTGGCATCCCTGCTAAGGAAGTTCACCGAGACACCTAGAAGATGGCATGCCGTATTATGGCCAGTCAATGACAATTGGCCGTTCACATAAGGTATTGCCGGAGATTGGCAGAGTCTAAGCTATCTTAGGTTAATCCACGGTCACATGTAATAAAACCCTTCCGGGTTTTGGAGGGCCGTGCATTAGCACTCTCAGACGGGCACGTTTCGGCAGACGGCTGGTGGTTTTCTATGGGCCAAACGGCGGCCGACAGCCGGCCGACCTAGAGGTTGTCATAGCCCCTGGCGCGATAGACCACGGTCGAGATGATCCAGCTCGCGATGAAGATACCGACCACCGCATAGCCGAAATTGGCGAGATTGTCGTTCATCGCCCCGACGAAGCTCCAGAAGCCGCCATCGAGGCCGAGCTTGTCCGAAATAAGGCCGAGCGCCTCCATTCCGCCGATGAAGATCGCGACCACCACGGAAGCCGCCGTGATGGTGAGATTGTACCAAAGCTTCCGCATCGGCTTCACGAAGGCCCAGCCATAGGCGCCGGTCATCAGCACGCTGTCGGTAGTATCCAGCAGCGACATGCCGGCGGTGAAGAGCGCCGGGAAGACCAGGATCGACCAGAACGACATGCCCTGTGCGGCTTGCGTGGCGGAGATACCGAGGAGGCCGATTTCGGTTGCGGTATCGAAACCGAGGCCGAACAGGAAACCGATCGGATACATCTGCCAGGACCGGGTCACCACCCGGAACATCGGCCGGAAGATACGCGCGAAAAAACCGCGCCCGGACAGCAGGGCGTCGAGATCCTCATCGACGATGCGTTCGCCGCGGCGGGCGCGGGCGAAAGCCGACCAGATGCCTTTGAGAATCAGCAGGTTCGCCAGGCCGATGATCAGCAGGAACACCGCAGAGACCGTGGTGCCGATGACGCCGCCGAGGCTGTGGAATTCATCCAGTTGGCTCTGCATGACGGCGGCGGTCGCGGCGATTGCGATCGAGGCGAGGACGACGATGGTGGAATGGCCGAGCGAGAAGAAGAAGCCGACCGAATGCGGCGCTTTGCCTTCCTGCATCAGTTTGCGGACCACATTGTCGATGGCGGCGATATGGTCGGCGTCGAAAGCATGGCGAAGGCCGAAGGTATAAGCGAGCAAAGCGGTGCCGAGCAGGAGCGGATGGTCGTGAAACGCGGCGAGCGCCCAGAGCCAGGCGGCCACATTGGTGACGATCAGAAGCGTGTAGATCGCAAAGACCTTGCGCCGCGCATGAACCGGGCGATCGTCGAACATTCCGAACAACTTGCCGTATTCCTATGAACCGCCGCCCAGGAATCCATTGATGAGCGAAGCCAGTTGGTCCGGCTGCTCCAGCGGAATCATGTGGCGTTGGCCTTTGATGATGAGAGCCTCGGCATTCGGGAGACGCGCCGCCAGCGCTTTGGCCATGCTGGGGGTCGAGCGCTGATCGAATTCTCCGGTTGCCAGCAGGACCGGCACGTCGATCCCGTCGACCGCGTCCACAAGCTCGCGATCACCGTTCGCGAAAACCGTATAGGCCGCGGCATAGGCTGGAAGGTCGTTTTGCTCCATTCGTCTCCGAGCGGCGACGACGACGTCTGGGTGTTCTTTGTGGAATTCAGGGGTGAACCAGCGATCGAGGGCTGCCTCTATGGAAGCCGCATAGCCGCCATTCAACACATCGCGCGCGCGGGAGCGGATGGCTTCCGATTCTTCCGGGCTGCGGTCATAGACGCCGTTCAGCAGAACCAGCTTGCTCAATCTGTCTGCGTTGGCGGCGGCAAAAGCCTGCCCGACCATCGCGCCCATCGAAAAGCCGACCAGGTCGAAGCGGTCCAAGCTCAATCCGTTCGCGACCTTCAACAGCTGAGCGCAATAGTCATCGAGGGAATAAGGCCCTCGCGGCTTGGGGCTCATGCCATGGCCTTGCAGATCGTACCGGATGACACGGCGGTTCCGGAGCCGGCCGGCAACCGGCTCCCACATTTCCAGATCCATGCCCACGCCATGGATCAGCACCACGGGGTTGCCCCCGCCCGAGGACCTCAGGCGGTTGCCCTCCAGGAATTGGTCCTCGCTGACGCCAATAGTGACTGCTTCTGCATATTTCCGAGAACCATCCCACACTTTGACCGTCTTCCTGCTCGAAGACTGAGCGTTTTCCGAGAGTTACGGAACACCACACTGTATCACCATAATACATATTATAGTCCGAGATCACGACCACGCAAGCGGGCGCGGACCTCTCGCCTCCGGAAGGACCACGATCCCGATGTTGCGTTGACGATGAAAATCAGCCGTGAAGCCGCGTCTCGGGCGTCATTTCACGCGCGATTTCGTATCTGCTTGTGAAGAGACTGGCGCCGCCTCAGGCCGGCTGCACGCTTCCGTTCAGCTTTCGCTCCCGCAAGTCGCGGACCAGGGAGGTAATCACGAAGATGGCGGCGATGATCAGAAGAATGAGCGAAACCGGATCGTGGAAGAAGATGGTGTAGTCCCCGCTGGAAACTACCAGCGAGCGCCGGTAATTCGCTTCGATCATATGTCCGAGGACGCAGCCGAGCACGAGCGGCAGGACCGGGAAGCCCAGCAGGCGCATGAAATAGCCAAGGATACCGGTGCCGATCACAATCCAAAGATCGAATGTGCTTTGTTCGATCGAATAGATCCCGGAGACGATCAGAATATAGACGGTCGCCAGCAGATAGGGCTTCGGCCGGTTCACCAGCCAGATGGCCGGCGTCAGAACCAGGATGCCGATCGCAAGCATCGCGATATTCCCGAAGAACAAGCCACCGAACAAGCCATAGACGACCTCCGGGTTCTTCGTGACCAGCAAAGGTCCCGGATCCAAGCCATGCAGGATGAGGCCGCCGAGCAGAATCGCGCTGGAATTCGAGCCCGGGATTCCGAAGCTCAATGTCGGGATCAAGGCCGAGCTCGAAATCGCATTGTTGGCCGCTTCGGGCGCCGCGATACCCTCGGGCGCCCCATGGCCGAACAGCTCCGGCTCGCGCGACCAGCGCTTCGCTTCGTTATACGACAGGAATGCCGCGACCGTGCCGCCGGCACCGGGAATGCAGCCCTCGAAAATACCAATCGCCGTTCCAATGATCTGAGAGCGGCGAATCCGGCGCAGCATGGCGCGACCGGGAAGCTTGATCCGCGTGTCGCGGTTCGCCTGTTTCCGCTCCTCGGTATCTCCCGCCTGGCGCCACAATTCGCTCAGCGCAAAGACGCCGATGAGCACCAGGATGTAGTCGATCCCGCCAAGGAGATCCGGCACGCCGAAGGTGAAACGGCCGACCCCCGACAAGGGGTCCAACCCGACGGTCGAGATCATCAGGCCGATGATGGCCGCGACCAGGCCTTTGACGAAGGCGCCGTTGGAGAGTGAGGAGATGATGCTGATGCCGAGAATGCCGAGGGCGAAATAAGCCGGCGGCGTAAAGATCAGCGCGATCTCGCCGAGGGGCTTGGTCAAGAAGACCAGGAAAAGCACGCCGAAGAAATTGCCGATCACCCCGGAAACCAGGGAGATGCCCAGTGCCTCACCGCCTCTTCCCTGCTGGTGCATGGCATAGCCGTCCGCGACCGTTGCCGCAGCCGAGCCATGGGCCGGCGTCCGGATCAGGATCGCGGGGATCGATCCGCCATATTCAGCGCCATGATAGGCGCAAGCCAGCATGACCAGCGACGGAACCGGATCCATCCCATAGGTGAATGGCAACAGCAAAGCGATGGCGATGGAGGCGCTGATCCCCGGCAGAGAACCGCCGACGATCCCCCAGGTGATGCCGATAACGGCCGCCAGAAGCGTCGAGCCGTGGGTTACCGCATCCCAAGCATAACCGAGTGCGTCCATTCGCCTTCCCTACCCCATCAATCTCTGAGGATGCCGGAAAGCATCCCTTCGGGAAGGGGGATCTTCAAAATCAAGACGAACAAGATGTAGAAGAAGACGCCGCCCAGCACCGCGAAGAGCACAACCTTCCCGATGTTTCTGACGCCGAGAAAATAGGATGTCGCGGCCATCAGAAGCATAACGGAGACCACATAGCCGGCGCGTGGCAGCAGCAGCAGATAACAGGCCCCGAAGATCAGCATCCACAGCGCGCGGATATGCTGACGCCATGGAAACGGCTTTTTCTCCTTTGCGCTCTCTGCCGAACGCCGAACATCGGGCGCCAGCAGATTCCTCGCGATCATATAGACGGAGAGGACGGCGAGCACATAAGCGAGCCCCTTCGGCAGCCCCTGCGCGCCGACGCTGCCTTCCAAGGGGCTGACCCGGATCGCATTTGCGCCGAGCCAATAGACCCCCGAGAAGACGAGCAAGGCTGCACCGACGATAGCGTCGCGGTAGACCGCAAGGGTTCGCCGGTCCATCGGGGCCTCCGGATTACTGCGCGATCATTCCGTTCTTCACGAAGGCGTCATGCTGCTCCTTCGCGAACTCGTCGATCATCGCCTGGTATTTGTCATGCGTCATGAACGCGGGGATCATGTCGCTGTCGGTATACCATTTCTTGAATTCCGGATTGGCGAGAATCTTCGGCAGCGCATCTTCCCAGGCCTTGACGACTTCCGGCGACATGCCCTTGGGTCCGACGAGACCGCGGAACTTGTGCACGACGAGATCGACACCCTGCTCCTTCGCCGTCGGAATGTCCGGCAGGCTGGCAAGCCGGTCGTCGGTAAAGGTGGCGAGAATGCGGATCTTCCCCGCTTCCATCTGGCCCCGCAGTTCCTGGACTTCGCCGGTGCCGGAGTTCACGGTGCCGTTCAGCACGCTGATCAGCAGTTCGCCGCCGCCGTCATTGGTCACCACCGGCGAGGTCAGCCCCGTCAGATCCTCGAACTTCTGGATGATCTGCCGATCCATCGAGCCGGGATTGGTGACACCGAGCTTAACGGCCTTCGGATCCTTCTTCGCCGCGTCGATCAAGTCCTTCAGCGAGTGGAAAGGGCTCGATGCGCTGACATAGAGGGTCTGCGGATCGAAGAACAGATTCGCGACCGGCTGAAGGTCCTTGTAGCTGACCTGAGGCTGGCTCAGCAAAGAGGTGAAGATATAGGTGGGCGTCGAGCCGAACAGCGTCCCGCCATCCGGTCGCGCCGTGGCGGTTTTTGCCATCGCGACGGCGCCGCTGCCGCCGAGGACGTTCTGGACCACGAAATCCGGCCCCAACGCGTCGTGGAGGTATTTGCTCATCTCGCGCAAATAGACATCGGTGCCGCCGCCCGGCTTGGACAGCGTGATCAGATTGACTGTGCTGACGGGATATTTATCCTGCGCCCAAACTTTGGACGGCAAGATCGCGCAGAGTGCCACCGCCGAAAGAGCAGCGAGTGCCCGGTTGATCTTTATCATGTTGCTCTCCCAGAATTGGCTTGTTTGTTCTTACCGGGCATCTTTTCAGGACACCCTGGATTCCTTGCCTCAAGAGCCGAGCGATCAAATTCGCTCCGCTCTCGGCGGCAGATATGATAGTAGCAACAATAACTACTACCTTTTCGCCATGTCAAGCGACGCAAACCTGGAGAAGTGAAAAATGGCCTGCAGCGCCACCGATGCCGTTGCTTCCTATATCGCAGACAGTCGGGCTCGCACGCTTTCCGATGACGTGCTCGAGAAAACGAAATTGCACATCATGGACAGCATTGCGGCGGTCTTGTCGGGTTCGCGATTGAAGCCCGGCCGATTTGCCGCGACCTTCGCCGAGACGCTCGGCGGCAATCCGGAATGCACGATCCTCGGCACCTCCCTGCTCACCTCCTGCGTGAACGCCGCGCTCGTGAACGGCATGGCGGGCCATGCCGATGAAACCGACGACTCGCATCTGAAATCGCGTGCGCATCTGGGCTGCGCTGTGATCCCTGCGGCCCTCGCGATGGCCGAACGCAAAGGCAGCAGCGGCGAAGCATTCCTGAAAGCCGTGACCTTGGGCTACGACGTCGGTGCGCGCAGCACGATCGCCCTGGGCTACGGATCGGCGAAAACCCAGAAACACAGCACCCACAGCATCGCGGCGACATTCGGCAGCGCGGCCGCGGCTGCGGCGCTCGCGGAGCTGACGGTCGAGCAATCCGCCTATGTGCTCTCTTTTGCGACGCAGCAGGCCTCAGGCGTTCCCTGCTGGAATCGCGATCAGGAGCATGTCGAGAAGGCCTTCGATTTCGGCGGCATGGGCGCCCGGAACGGAGTCTTCGCCGCTTTGATCGTCGAAGCCGGCGCCACCGGGGTGCGGGATCCGCTGACCGGTCATCATTCCTTTCTCCATGCCTTCGGAGAGAAAAGCGATCCGGCTGCTCTCACCGCGGGCCTGGGCGAGGACTACGAAATCATGCAGGCATCGATCAAGAAGTGGTGCGTCGGTTCGCCCATCCAGGCGGCGCTCGATTCCATCGTCCATCTGATCGAGACGCATGGTGTCAAAGCAGCCCAGGTCGCGGAAATCGTCGCCCATATGCCCGACGACCGGTTGCATGTCGTCAGCAACCGCGAGATTCCGGATATATGCCT
>DASYDA010000423.1:0-3503 GCA_036499865.1 Dongiaceae bacterium
GTGGTGTAGCGCGCGGATTCATGCACCCCCGCCACCTGCACGACGATCAGCCCGACGCCGCCTTCGGCGCGCGCCTTGTGATAGGCGACCAGGCGGTCGTTCGGCAGGGAATCGGTCGGCATGGTGGTGTCATGGCCGGTCGACAGGATGCGGTTCTTGATGGTCTTGCCGCGAATGGTGAGCGGCGAGAAGAGATGCTTCAACGCAGGACCGGACATGGACCCTCCCGAGGTCAATGACGAGACTTTGCGATGGATCGCGACCGCAGGGCAAGGCCCCAACGAAAAGGCCGGCCGCGCGATGGCGGCCGGCCTTCACGCAGGTTGGCGGATCAGTAGCCGCCTTTGCCGGCCGGTTTCACCAGCGCCTTGGTGGCGATGATGTGGACGATCCCGGCGATCACCACCGAAGGCAAGGAGGCGGTGGTGAAGTCGTAGGGTTCGCGGCTGGCATAGGTCAGCGGGTTCAGGAGATAGATATAGGTGCCGCAGCCGACCGCCATGGCGATCAGCGAGGCGGGGTTGAAGCCGTTCCAGAAGCGATAGGCGCTGCCTGGGGTTCCGACGAACAACGCCCGGATGTCGATGCGCCGGTTGCGGAGGAAATAGTAATCCGCAATCTGGATGCCGCAGAGCGGCGCGAAGGCGACGCCGATGAAGGCCAGGAAGGAGCCGAAATTGGCGAAGAACAATTCCGGGATGAAGAATCCCACCAGCACCACCGGCGCGATGGTGATCAGCAGCAGCACCGGCCAGGAAAATTTTTCCAAGGCCGGGAAATGCCGCAGGCCGATCGCCGCGGCATAGACGCCCGCCACCGCGGTGCCGAGATTGGCCGCTGCGACAAAGATAAGCGCGATGATGCCGTAGGTCGGGCCGCCGATGGTGCGCAGCCAGGCCGCGGGATCGGAGACCTGCAGCACCAGGATGCCGGCGATGCCGATTAGCGAGAGCAGCGGCACCGGGGCACCCATGCCGATCATGATCGGCACCGCTGCCGTCCGCCCGCGCGGCGCCATGCGCACCATGGCGCCGATATAGGGCCACCAGGAGAGTAGGGAGACGATGCCGATCTCGACACCGGTCGTGTAATTCCAGACCGGATCGGTGGAAGCGGCGGAGGGCACGGCCTTCGAAAGATCCTCCCAGCGCTGGCTGATCAGGATGTAAAGCATCCAGCAGCCGATCAAGACATGCGCCACCAGGATCTTGGAGATGCGATCCAGGCCGCCCGAACCCTTCAGCAGGAAGAGGAAGACGAGACCGCAGGCGATGAAGATGGTGATCGGCACCAGCAGGGTGGTTTCGCCCTCGGCGATGACATTGAGGGCGATCATGAGCTGAGTCGTCGATTTCGCGAAGAAGATCAGCAGCAGTGAGTTCCAGCCGACGATGGAAACCTGCTGCATGGCCGCCGGGATGACCCAACCCTTGGATCCGAATTGCGGCTTGGTCGAGGCGATGGAATCGACCCCGAAGCGGATGCAGATGGGAACGGCGGCGACGGCTACGATCAGCATGCCGATCATGCTGCCAGCGGCCAGCGCCCAGAACCCCTTGGTGAAGCCGAGGTAATAGCCGACATATTCGCCGATGATGTAGCACCAGGTGGCCGCCGCCGCGGTCGCCAGCGAGATGCCGAGCTTCCACGGGCCCCAGGTGCGTTCATGCGGCAACAGCGGCCAGGCGCTTTTGTCGGCTTCTGCGGTGATTTGCATCTCGGTTGTGGCGGTCATGACAGCCACCCGATGACGAGGCCGATCACCGGCAGGACGATGCCGAGCATGATCAGCCAGAACCAACTGGTACCGTCGAAATCCTCGCCCTGGCTTGCCGGATTCTCGAGCAGGCGAATGCGCCGCTCCAGTTCCGCAGGAACGCCTTCTGTCGCCATGTTATCCTCCCCTCGGTTACGGGCGCTTTTGCGCCGCTATTTTGTGTTGGCTTTTCCCTTAAAGGCCTCGTTGTCGGCATAAGGGAACCACCAGAAATCCTGATTCGACGCCTGCGGGTCGATCATCACGAATTTCGTGTTCTGGAACTGATTGAGGCCTTCGGGGCCGAGCTGACGTCCGGTGCCGGAGAGCTTGCGTCCGCCGAAGGGCAAAGCGTCGTTGTCCAGCAGCGGCGCGTTGATCCAGAGAATGCCGGATTGGATCTCGCTCACCGCGCGGAACGCCTCGTTCATGTCCAGCGTGTAGAGATTGGCGCCGAGCCCGTAGCGCGAGCGGTTGGCGAGTTCGAGCGCCTCGTCGAAGCTGTCGACACGACAGATCGGCGCCACCGGCCCGAACGGCTCCTCGTTGAGGATTTCCATATCCGGCGTCACCTCGGTGAGCACGGTCGGCTCGACGAACCAGCCGCGATTGAGATCCGCCGGACGACCGCCGCCGGTGAGAACCTTCGCGCCCTGCTGCCGGGCGCGGGCCAGCATGCCCTCGAAGCGGTCGCGCTGCTTGGCTGTCGCGAGCGGCCCGAGATCGACGCGGTCGAGGCCGTTGCCGATGCGGAGTTTCTTCGCCTCGGCGGCGAGGCGCTCGGCGAATTCATCATGGATCGCGCGATGCACATAGAAGCGCTCGGAGGAGGTGCAGACCTGGCCGCAATTGAGGTAAGCGGCAAAGGCGGCGCCGCGCACCGCCATATCCATCGGCGCCGAGGGCATAACGATCATCGGATCGTTGCCGGAGGCTTCGATGAGGCAGGGCTTGAAGGTCTCGGCGCAGGTCTTCGCCACCGCTTGGCCGACGGCGACCGAGCCGGTATAGGCGACGCCATGGGTCTTGCCGCTGGCGACCAGCCGCTGGCCCACACGGGCGCCGCCGGTCACCACCTGGATGAGGCCGGCAGGAAGGCTGGTGAACAGCTCCATGAATTTGAGCGTGGTCAGGCTGGTCTGCTCATGCGGCTTGACGATGACCGCATTGCCCGCCGCCAGGGCCGCCGCGGCTTCCCAGCAGAGCAGCACCAGCGGATAGTTGAATGGGAGGATGATGACGACGGTGCCGAGCGGCTCCTTCACCGCAAAATGGAATTGTCCCGGCACAGTATTGCCGGCGACGCGCCCGGTTTCATGCCGGGCGATCTCGGCGTAATAGTCGATGGCGGTGGCGCACCAGGAGACCTCGTCCACCGATTCCTTGAACGGCTTGCCTTCCTCACGGGTCAGCGTTTCGGCATAGAGCGCCTTGTCGCGGCGGATGACGGCGGCGATGTCATGCAGCAGCACCGCGCGGCTGCGCGAATCCTGGGCCCACCAGATGCGCCGCGCACGATCGGCGATGTCGATTGCGTGATCGACTTCGGCATCGGTCGCGTCGGCGATCTCGCCCAGCTTGTCCTCGGTCGCCGGCTCGATCACGTCCAAGGTCGCGGTGCTGTTGCTGGCAATCCAGTTTCCGTCCAGGAACAGCTTGCCGGAAAGACGTGAAAAGTCGTCCAGAGCGCCCATCATTCCTCCCATGCCGCATCCGAGATGCGGTGTTAAATTTTTTTATAACTATG
>DASYDA010000424.1:0-1969 GCA_036499865.1 Dongiaceae bacterium
CCGACCAGATCTCCACAAAACAACAAACGCATGCGTTATACCAATTCTCAAATCAGCGACATTTGCGCGCCCAGGCTTCGGTCACGATCCAATCCAAGGGCTGGTCGAATGGGCCGCGCGGCAGGCTTTTCGTCTCCTGCGCTGCATAAGCAACACCGATCGCGATGACCGGATGCCCAGAATGCGCCTGCCGGCGGCGCTTTTCCAGGGTTCGATCATAAAATCCGCCGCCATAGCCGAGGCGATAGCCATCGTGATCGAAGGCCAGCAACGGCACCAGCAGGACCTGGGGCTCCACTTCCGGCACATTTTCGAGCGGCGTCATCACCTTGAAACTACCCTGGATCAGTGCCGCTCCAGGAGACCAGTGCCGGAACAGCAGCGGCTGGCCCTTGCCGATCACGACAGGAAGCCCGATCGGATGCCCGGCGGCATGGATCCTGGTCAACAGCGGGCGGATATCCATCTCGCCCGCGAGCGGCCAATATCCAGAAACCACGCCGCCGCGCGGCAAATGAACGGCATCATGAAAGCGAGTCGCCAAGGCGGTGCCCCCTTCAGGCAACTCCGCGAATGCCGCGGCACGGCGTTCCGCGGCCAAGCGGCGTTCACGCGCTTTCCATTCGGCGATTTCGGGAGATTCGATCGCTTCAGCCGAAGTCATATTGAGGCGAGGTCAGATTAAGGCAAGATCGTGAAGTGGGCGGCGCCGCATAGGCCGATGACACGTCTGAATCCTCTGTGGCCTGCTTACGCAGGTGGGCGCCATATGCCAGGACCAAGATCCCGGTAGGGACAGCTCCCGAGAGGTGAGAATTGGCCTCAGGGATTACCCGGTCTGTCGCACCAAGCAGCGACCGCCCAGGCCTATTTAGGCTGCTTCCACTCGCGCGGCAAGGGACTCGATCCGAATCGCCAGGGCTTCGATCGTATCGGCAAGCGCGACTTCACGGCGCAGGGAGCTCTCATGGCCCTCATCGCGCAGCCGGGCGACCTCGCGCTTCCTCTGGTCGAGTTCGTCCGCCAGCAGGAGCGCCGTCATGACGAAGATCATGCCTTCACCCATGGGGCCGGCATTGCGGGTAAGCCCTTCCATCCGGCGGCGGATCTCGCCAGCAAGTTCCTGGACCCGCGGCTCTTCACCTTCGCCGCAAGCAATGTCGTAATTGCGTCCGTTGAGGGGGATGGTCACCGTCGGCATGGTTGCGACACTCCCTTAGAGGTTTCCGGCCACAACCTGCTGCAAACGGCCGACGGCGGTATCGAGTCGGTCGGAGACCAGTCGCGCTTCCTCCTGCAGCAATTCGTGCGCCTGCCGCAACGCGTCGAGTTCCTGCTCGACCGCCTCCTGATCTTGACTATCCCGCTGTGCGCCCTCACCCACGGCGGCATCGAGCCTTGCCATGGCGGCGTCCAAGCGGTTCATCGCCGTTTCGAAGTGGGACATAAGAAAGGTTTGCTGCCTTTGCCTGGGGCCGTACGGGGCCCGTGTTCTTTGTGTCGATCGGAATTGCTTGATCCTGGATTTAACCGGTGATCGCGCGACGCGTCAACTCGGCAAGATTGAGATGGTTTCATCAAATTATCCGCAGTTGACCTGGGTCGGGTGAGCGGGCATGTTCGCCGCCTGCACACAAGCTTGGAATTGCGCGATGAATACAGCTTCCGCTCGCGCGGCCGCCAGCAATGGTTCGGCTACCGCGGTTAACCACAATGACATGGCAAACGCAATCCGCGCTTTGGCGATGGACGCTGTGGAAAAAGCCAATAGCGGGCATCCCGGCATGCCGATGGGCATGGCCGATGTGGCGACCGTATTGTTCTCGAAATTTCTGAAATTCGATCCGCGCCATCCGGATTGGCCGGACCGCGATCGTTTCGTCCTCTCCGCCGGTCATGGATCGATGCTGATCTATGCGCTGCTATACCTGACCGGATACTCACAAATGACTATGGCGGAGATCGAGCG
>DASYDA010000425.1:0-5150 GCA_036499865.1 Dongiaceae bacterium
TTCAAGGTCACCACGCGGCCGGATTTCGAACGGGCGGAGCATATGATGGCGGAACAGCGCGTCGCGACGGCTTTGGAATACCGGACCGGCAGCGGCTATGACGTGCACCGGTTGATCGAAGGCAATGGCGTCACCCTCTGCGGCGTGGAGATCGCGCATGATCGCAAGCTGGAAGGCCATTCCGACGCCGATGTCGCCATGCATGCGTTGACCGACGCGATCCTGGGCGCCATCTCCGCCGCGGATATCGGCGCGCATTTCCCGCCCAGCGATCCGCAATGGCGCGGCGCCGCTTCTTGGAAGTTTTTGGATCACGCCGTGAAGCTGGTCGCCCAGCGCGGTGGCCGCGTTACCCATTGCGACGTCACCATCATCTGCGAGCGACCCAAAGTCGGCCCGCATCGAGAGGCCATGATCGACCGGCTGGCCGAGATCATGGGGATCGAACGCTCGCGCGTCAGCGTCAAGGCGACGACCACGGAGAAGCTCGGCTTCACCGGGCGAGGCGAAGGCATCGCCGCCCAGGCCACCGCCACCGTCGCCTTGCCGGCTGGTTGACCACGGAAAGCGCCGCCATGGACGTTACAGGTCTTCTGCAGCGCTATCGCGAACTCGGCTGGAAGATCGCCACGGCGGAGAGCTGCACCGGCGGTCTGGTCGCTGCCACTTTGACCTCGATCGGCGGTTCCTCGGATGTCTTCGATCGCGGCTGGGTCACTTATTCCAACGAAGCCAAGCGGGAGCAATTGGGCGTCCCCTCGATGATGCTGGAGGCGCATGGCGCCGTCAGTGGCGAGGTCGCCGAGGCGATGGCCAAGGGCACCCTGCACCGCTCCAAGGCCGATGTCGCGGTCTCCGTCACGGGGGTCGCGGGTCCGGGCGGGGGATCGCCGGAAAAGCCGGTGGGGCTCGTCTTCATCGGTCTCGCGCGCAAGGATGGCTGGAGCCAGGTCGAGCGCTGTCAGTTCCCCGGCGATCGCGATTCGGTGCGGGCGCAAACCGTCGAACGGGCCCTCGCCCATCTCTATTCCGCCACGGTCTGATGGCGAAGGCGCAGAGCGCCGGCCGCCGTCGCATTCCCCATCGCATCCTGGGCGTCGATTTCAGCGGCGCGCGCGATGCCGGACGGCGCATCTGGATCGCCCAAGGCCATGCAGATCCGAAGGGTTTGTTCAGTCTCGATGATCTAAGGCCTGCGATCGAACTGCCCGACGGCATGCTCTCGCCCGAGGGTGCAATCGCGGCTCTGCGCAATCATATCGTCGCGGAACCGGACACCATTGCCGGCTGCGACTTTCCATTCAGCATCCTCCGGTTGCTGATCGAGGAGCCGAGCTGGGTTGAGTTCGTCAGGGCGTTTCCAGCGCGGTTTTCCGATCCGGATGCGTTCCGGGCCTGGGCAATGCGGCGCGCGGGCGGCAAGGAATTGCGCCGGCCGACGGATATCGCCACCAAGACGCCGTTCAATTCCTTCAACATCCGCATTCATCGCCAAACCTGGTGGGGGCTGGTCGCCTTGCTACATCCGCTGATCGACGAAGGCAAAGCTGTGGCTTATCCCTTCCAATCCCCGGCGGACGAAAGGCGTCCCGTTTTGATCGAAGCCTGCCCGGCCTGCACGCTGAAGGCAATCGGCTGCTATCCTTCCTATAAGGGATCGTCGCCGGCGCATCGGGCGGCACGGCTTCAGATATTGGAGCGCCTTCGATCGCGCGATGTTCTCGCGCCCTTGCCTTCCATGTTCGCGAACAGAAAGCTGGACGATGCTGGTGGCGATGCCTTGGATGCGTTGCTGGCTGCCTTGGCGGCCGCGCGCGTCGATCTTTCGGCGAAAGTGACGCCGGACGAGCGGTTCGAGGGCCGCATCTATTTCGAAATCGACCGACGGCCCGGTCAGCTATAAAGCTGTTTCGCGCGGCTCTCGAAAGCGGCGACCATGCGCCTGACCGCCTCATGGAAAAGCACGCCGATCAGCTTCTGCAGCACCATTGAACTGAACTCGAATTCAAGGTGGAACTCCACCCGGCAGCCGCCGTCGGGTGCATCGCTGAAGGTCCAGGTATTGCTCAGCCGCTTGAAGGGACCGTCGATATATTCCACTTCGATCCGGCGCGCCGCCTGGTCCAGCCAGACCCGGCTGGTGAACTTCTCCCGCACCATCTTGAAGCCGATCATCAGATCGGCCAGCACCATCTCGGACGTCTGCTCGCGGATGCGTGCGCCGAGGCACCAGGGCAGGAATTCCGGATAGCGGCCGACATCGGCCACCAGAGTGAACATCTGATCCGGCGTATAAGGCAGCAGCCGGGTCTCGTTGTGGACTTTCATGCTCATGGCTGGATGGGGCTGCTATTCAAAGTCGTCATCCCCGTGCGTGGCACGGGGATCCACGCCTTGGCAACCGCGCGCGAGAGAAAGGCGTGGATGCCCGGACCAAGTCCGGGCATGACGGTTTTTTTCGGAACGGTCCGGATTCGACAGGCAGCACATCGACTAGCCGACTGGGCCTTCCGCCAGCTTCGTGGCGCGGGCCGCGCGGAGGCGCTGGAAGTCGTCGCCGGCATGGTGCGAGGAGCGCGTCAGCGGCGTGGCCGCCACCAGAAGGAAGCCCTTGCCTTGCCCTTGCGCCTTCATCTGGTCGAACTCGGCCGGCGGCACGAAGCGGACGACCGGATGATGCTTGCGGGTCGGCTGAAGGTATTGGCCGATGGTGAGGAAATCGACATCGGCGGCGCGGAGATCGTCCATCACCTGCGCGACCTCGTCCAGGGATTCGCCCAGGCCCACCATCATGCCGGACTTGGTGAACATGGCGGGGTTGATCTCCTTCACCCGCTGCAGCAGGCGCAGCGAATGGAAGTAGCGGGCACCCGGCCGGACGCCGCGGTAAAGCCTCGGCACGGTTTCCATATTGTGGTTGTAGACGTCCGGCCCCGCCTCCACCACTTTCTCGACGGCGCCGGGCTTGCGCATGAAATCCGGCGTTAGAACCTCGATGGTGGTCTTGGGCGTCAATGCGCGGATGCGGCGGATGGTCTCGGCGAAATGCGCCGCGCCGCCGTCTTCGAGGTCGTCGCGATCCACCGAAGTGATGACGATATGGTTGAAGCCGAGCTCGGCGCAGGCCTGCGCCACATGTTCGGGCTCATGCGGATCCAGGAGGTCCGGGCGTCCGGTCGCCACGTTGCAGAAGGCGCAGGCGCGGGTGCAGCGCGAGCCGAGGATCATCACCGTCGCGTGCTTCTGCTTCCAGCATTCCCCGATATTCGGGCAGCCGGCTTCCTCGCAGACAGTGTTGAGACCGAGCCGGCGCATCAGCGCCTTGGTCTCTCCGTACTCCGCGCTGGTCGGCGCCTTCACCCGGATCCAATCCGGCTTGCGCTGGACCGGCGTATCCGGCCGATGGGCCTTTTCGGGGTGACGCAATGCGGCGATGTCAGCCATTCAAATTAACCTTCCGCAGTGCGTCACCCCGTACGACACGTGCAATCTTGCCTCAGAAAACCTTTTCCATGCCCCGACCGTCCGCGCGGTCTTCCAAGGGCCAACGCGCGAAGGCAAAGACCCACAGCATGATGAAGTTCACCAGAGGGATGAACAAAGTCAGCACCCACCAACTGGAATAGCCAGCCTTCTTAATGATCTTCACATAGGGAATCAGAAGGACGAATACGAGGACCAGCAAGATCAAAGCATGAAATACCGAGAACCCATTTTCCATGATGTCTCCCCCAAGGGTTTCATTCGACCCCTAAAGGTGCAACGTCCGGCCGTAAGCGGCAAGCACCGATTCATGCATCATTTCCGAGAGGGTCGGATGCGGGAAGATAGTGGCCATCAGCTCGGCCTCGGTGGTTTCCATGGTCTTGGCGATGGTGTAGCCCTGGATGAGTTCGGTCACCTCGGCGCCGATCATATGGGCGCCCAGAAGCTCGCCGGTCTTGGCGTCGAAGATCGTCTTGATGAAGCCTTCCGGCTCGCCCAAGGCGATCGCCTTGCCGTTACCGATGAAGGAAAACTTGCCGACCTTGAGCTCGCGGCCCGTGGCCTTGGCTGCTTCCTCGGTCAGCCCGACGCTGGCCACCTGCGGCATGCAATAGGTGCAGCCGGGAATGTTCTTCACGTTCATCGGATGGAGACCCTTGAGGCCGGCGATGGCCTCGACCACCAGCACGCCTTCGTGCATCGCCTTGTGCGCCAGCCAAGGGGCGCCGCAGAGATCGCCGATGGCATAGACGCCGGGCTCGCCGGTGCGGCCGTATTCGTCGATCACCACATGGGTCTTCTCGACCTTCACCTTGGTGCCTTCGAGGCCGATATTCTCCACATTGCCGACGATCCCGACCGCAAGGATGACGCGATCGACGGTGATCTCCTCGGTCTTGCCGCCGGTCTCGATGGTGGCCGTCACATTGTCGGCGCCCTTCTTCAGGCTCTTCACCTGGGCGCCGGTCTTGATTTTCATGCCCTGCTTCTCGAAGGCTTTCTGCGCGAAGGCGGAAACTTCCGCGTCCTCCACCGGCAGGATGCGCGGCAGCACTTCGACCACGGTCACCTCGGCGCCGAGCGTGCGGTAGAAGCTGGCGAATTCGATGCCGATGGCGCCGCTGCCGATCACCAGCAGGGATTTCGGCATGGTCGGCGGGATCATGGCTTCCTTATAGGTCCAGACCAGCTTGCCGTCCGGCTCCAGGCCCGGGAAGGAGCGCGCCCGGGCGCCAGTCGCCAGAATGATGTGCTTGGCGGTGAGATCGGCGACAGGCTTCCCGTCCAGCTCGACCTTCACCTTGCCGGGGCCGTTGAGTTTGGCCCGGCCGTTGAACACCGTGATCTTGTTTTTCTTCATCAGGAAGCCGACGCCGTTCGAGAGCTGGTTCGCCACTTTCCGCGAACGCTCGACGACCTTGGCAAGATCGAAGGTTACCTCCTTCGCCGAGAAGCCATAGGCATCGGCATGCTTCAGCAGATGGCCGACCTCGGCCGAGCGCAGCAACGCCTTGGTCGGGATACAGCCCCAATTGAGGCAGATGCCGCCGAGATGCGCGCATTCGACGATCGCGGTCTTCAGGTTGAGTTGGGCGGCCCGGATCGCGGCGACATAGCCGCCGGGTCCGGAACCAATGATGACGACGTCGAAGGATGTGTCGGCC
>DASYDA010000426.1:0-2375 GCA_036499865.1 Dongiaceae bacterium
GTTGTGGTTCGTGTAGATGCAGATATCGCCGG
Organism: Dongiaceae bacterium; assembly: GCA_036499865.1. Taxonomy (GTDB): domain Bacteria; phylum Pseudomonadota; class Alphaproteobacteria; order Dongiales; family Dongiaceae; genus Dongia. The sequence goes on from DASYDA010000426.1 coordinate 33, forward strand.
CGATCTTCATCGCCTTGCGGACGATGGTTTCCGCATCGAGATGTTCCTGATCGATCAGCGCCCGCGCGGCAGCCAGCGCATAGGCGCCGCCGGAGCCGATGCCGATCAACCCATCCTCGGGCTCCAGCACGTCGCCGGTTCCGGTCAGCACCAGGCTCACAGATTTATCGGCGACCGCCATCATGGCTTCCAAACGCCGCAGATAGCGATCGGTGCGCCAGTCCTTGGCCAGCTCGACACAGGCCCGGGCCAGCTGGCCGGGATGCTGCTCCAGCTTCGCTTCCAGCCGTTCGAACAGGGTCAAGGCATCGGCGGTGGCGCCGGCAAAGCCCGCAATCACCTGCGGCTGGCCGTCGACACCCTTGCCCAGCCGCCGAAGCTTGCGGGCATTGGATTTCATCACGGTATGGCCAACAGTCACCTGGCCGTCGCCGGCGAGGACGACTTCCGGGCCTTTGCGAACCAGCAGGATGGTGGTGCCGTGCCAGGAGGAGAGGCCGTGGGCCGCGGCTTCGTCGGAAGGATGGTTTTGCATCCCGCTCAAATAAGTTAATGGGCCGGATTCTTCAAGCAGACCTTATTCCGCGATCCTTGGCGGGCTTAACCAACGCTGCTAAGAAGCTGTCTTACAAGGCTTTGAGCAAGGACGGATTGCCGATGCGACAGGCAAAGATCGAGCGGAAAACCAAGGAGACGGAGATTGCCGTGGCGGTGAATCTCGACGGTTCCGGGCGGTCGGAGATCGCGACCGGGATCGGCTTCCTGGATCATATGCTGGACCAGCTGTCCCGGCACAGCCTGATCGACCTCACCGTGAAGGCGAAGGGCGATCTCCATATCGACTTCCACCACACAACCGAGGATACCGGCATCGCCATTGGCGAGGCGGTCTCCAAGGCCCTGGGTGAGCGCAAGGGCATCAACCGCTATGGCGATGCCATGATCCCGATGGATGAGACCCTGACCCGGGTGGCGCTCGACGCCTCGAACCGGCCCTATCTCATCTGGAAGGTGAATTTCACCAAGCCGAAACTGGGGGAGATGGACACCGAGCTCTTCAAGGAATGGTTCCAGGCCTTCGCCCAGAATGCCGGCCTCACCTTGCATATCGAGAATCTCTATGGCGAGAACAACCATCATATCGTCGAGAGCTGTTTCAAGGGCTTGGCCCGCGCCCTGCGCCAGGCGGTGGAGATCGATCCCCGGAAATCCGATGCCATACCGTCCACCAAGGGTGTGCTCGGCGGCAGCCTGAAATCCTGATGCCCGGAATCCCGATGAACGTCGTTGTCGTCGATTACGGCGCGGGCAATCTCAAATCGGCGGTCAAGGCGCTGGCGGCGGCGGGCAAGACCTCGAGCCTTGAAATCATCGCCACCGCGGACCCTGAACGGGTGCGTCGCGCCGATCGCATCGTGCTGCCCGGTGTGGGCGCCTTCGCCGATTGCAAACGCGGGCTGGAAGCCCAGCCGGGGCTGCTCGAAGCGCTGCGCGACGCCGTTATTGACAAGGCGCGCCCGTTTCTTGGGATCTGCGTCGGCATGCAATTGATGGCGACGCTCGGGATTGAATATGGCGAACATCCGGGACTGGATTGGATCAAAGGCCGGGTCGAGCGGCTGACGCCGAACGATCCCGCGCTGAAGATTCCGCAGATCGGCTGGAACGATCTGCAGGTCACGCAGGGCACGGGGATGCATCCGATCTTTTCAGGTTTGCCGGCGGCACCCCATGCCTATTTCGTGCATTCCTATCATTTCGTCGCCGCTCGGGAATCCGATGTGCTGGCGCGGATCGATTACGGTGGCCCGGTCACCGCGGCGGTCGGTCGCGGCAATCTGGTCGGCGTGCAATTCCATCCGGAAAAGAGCCAGACGGTCGGACTCCGCCTGCTGGAAAACTTCCTGAATTGGAGGCCGTGATGATCCTGTTCCCCGCCATAGACCTGAAGAACGGCCAATGCGTGCGGCTGCGCCAAGGCGATATGGATCAGGCGACCCTGTTCAACGCCGATCCCGCCGACCAGGCGCGGAAATTCGCCATCGCCGGCGCCGAATGGCTGCATCTTGTCGATCTCGACGGTGCCTTTGCCGGCAAGCCGGTCAATGCCGAGGCCGTGCAGGCGATTCTTCGCGAAGTCGCGATCCCCTGCCAGCTCGGCGGCGGTATCCGCGATATCGGCCGCATCGAGGCCTGGCTTGAGAAGGGCATCGCCCGGGTGATCCTCGGCACTGCGGCGTTGAAAAATCCGGAACTGGTGAAGCAGGCGGCGCGCCGGTTCCCGGATCGCATCGCCGTCGGGATCGATGCCAAGCACGGCAAGGTCGCCGTGGAAGGCTGGGC
>DASYDA010000427.1:0-3527 GCA_036499865.1 Dongiaceae bacterium
TCCGGGCTGATCAGGGGTGCACATTGGTTGACGGCACAATGCCGACCGCTCCCTTGAAATCGCCCCCGACATAGGAATGGCGGTCCCCGGGTGAAATTCACCCGATGACGGTCGGGTGCGGTCCTGAAATCCGACGGTGTCAGGACGATGCCGCCTAGCGACTTCGGGACGATAGCCAGGACCGCAGCAATGCGAAGTGATTGACGCATGAGACCGAACAACAACAACAATCGTCGAGGCCGCGGTCGTGGCCAGCGCAAACCGCATGGCGGGCCGCATGGCGGCGGCGGCGGCGGCGGCCATGGTGGTCACGGCGGAGTGCCCAAAGGGCAGACTTACGACAGCACCGGTCCGGATATCAGGGTCCGCGGCAATGCCTATCAGGTTCTCGAAAAATACCTGCAGCTCGCGCGCGATGCCGGTACCGTCGGGGACCGCGTGGCGGCGGAGAATTTCCTGCAGCACGCAGATCATTATTACCGCGTGGTTGCCTCGCTGAACGAAGGCCAGCGGCCCCGGATCGGCGGCCGCGAGGTTTCGGTCGCGGATGTGAATGTCCAGAATGTGAGCCAGGGGCTTTCTGCTGCGCTCTCCGGCCATGGCCATTCCGGCGGCGGTTCCGATGACAGCGCCGATGCCGGGCCGCAGCCGGGCAACGGTGCCCCCCGTCACCAGGGACATCAGGGCCAACAGCAGGCGCATGGCCATGATGAGGGCCAGCACCGTGCGGTCCAGAACGCATCCGAAAACGGCGAAATGCCGAGTGCGAATGGGGCGGATACCGAAGCCGCCCATGCGCCCCGCACAGGCAACATGGATGAACAGCCGGATTATCCGGAAGAACTGTTGCCGCAAGGCGCTCAGCCAGGCGGCCAACAGCCGGCCAGCGAAGCCCAGCCCGACGGTCAGGAAGACGGCCGGGGCGAAGCCCGGGCGCCGCAAGCCCGCGGCCGCGGCCGTCGGCGCGGTCCTGCGCGCAAGACGCGGGGCGAAGGCGATGAAGCGCCGACCCCGACGCCGGGTGCTCCAGACAACGCGTAACGCGCGATAACCATTCCGGTTTTGTGCTTTCGGCCCTTGCCGATCTGCCAATCGACGCCATATTTCTTTGCGGAACATACCTCTCGACGTTCCGAGACATAGAACATGTGCATCGAAGGCCGTGTGCCGCTGAGCGGGCGCGGCCGTATGAGGGCTGAAAAAACATGGACTTAGAGAAATTCACCGAGCGTTCGCGCGGCTTTCTGCAGTCTGCCCAGACGCTGGCGCTGACCGGCGGACATCAACAGCTTACGCCTGAGCATCTGCTCAAGGTTCTGCTCGACGACAAGGAAGGGCTCGCCGCCAATCTGATGCGGAGTGCCGGCGCCGATCCGGCGCGCGCCTTATCGGCGGTCGAACGCGAACTCGACAAATACCCGAAAGTGGAAGGCAGCGGCGCCGGCCAAATCTATATGGCGCCCCAGCTCGCCCGGGTGCTGACCCAGGCGGAAGAGGCGGCGCAAAAGGCTGGCGACGGCTTCGTCACCGCCGAGCGGTTGCTACTGGCGCTGACCGTTGCGACCGAGAACCCCGCCGGCAAGGCGCTGAAGGAATCGGGTCTCAACGCCCAGGCGCTCAACAATGCCATCAATGAGGTCCGCAAGGGCCGCAAGGCGGATAGTGCCAGCGCCGAAGACAGCTATGACGCCTTGAAGAAATATGCGCGCGACATCACCGCTCTGGCGCGCGCCGGCAAGCTCGATCCCGTTATCGGCCGTGACGAGGAAATCCGGCGCACGATCCAGGTCCTGTCCCGCCGCACCAAGAACAATCCGGTCCTGATCGGCGAGCCCGGCGTCGGCAAGACCGCGATCGTCGAAGGCCTCGCCTTGCGCATCGCCAATGGCGACGTGCCGGAAAGCCTGAAGAAAAAGACGCTGATGGCGCTCGACCTGGGCGCCTTGATCGCCGGAGCAAAGTTCCGCGGCGAATTCGAGGAGCGCCTGAAATCCGTGCTGCAGGAAGTGACCGCGGCTGCCGGCGAGATCATCCTCTTCATCGACGAGCTCCACACCCTGGTGGGCGCCGGCAAGGCAGAGGGTGCGATGGACGCCTCCAACATGTTGAAGCCCGCCTTGGCACGCGGCGAATTGCATTGCGTGGGCGCCACGACACTCGACGAGTATCGTAAATACATCGAGAAGGATGCCGCTCTGGCGCGCCGGTTCCAATCGGTCTTCGTCTCCGAGCCGACGGTAAACGATACGATCTCGATCCTGCGCGGACTCAAGGAGAAATACGAGCTGCATCACGGCGTTCGCATCACCGACAGCGCGATCGTTGCGGCCGCCACGCTCTCCAACCGCTACATCACCGACCGCTTCCTACCCGACAAGGCGATCGACCTCATCGATGAGGCGGCGTCCCGGCTGCGCATGGAGGTGGATTCGAAACCCGAAGAGATCGATGAGATCGACCGCAAGCTGGTCCAGTTCAAGATCGAGCGGGAAGCGCTGAGAAAAGAATCCGATCCGGCTTCCAAGGAGCGGCTGCAGCATCTGGTTTCGGAGATCGAGCAGCTCGAAGCGAAATCCGGCAAGCTCACCGCCGAATGGCAATCCGAGAAGCGCAATCTCGACGATGCGCAGAAGCTGAAGGAGCGGATCGACCAGGCCAAGGTGGAGGCCGAGCAGGCGCAGCGGCGCGGTGATTTCGCCCGTGCCGGCGAGCTCGCTTATTCCGTCATCCCCGATCTCGCCAAGAAACTGACCGCCGCTGAGGATGCCGCCGAGCACCGCATGCTGAACGAAGTCGTCCGCGAGGAAGACATCGCCGGCGTCGTCTCGCGCTGGACCGGTATTCCGGTCGATAAGATGCTGGCGGGCGAGCGCGACAAGCTGCTGCATATGGAAGAGGCGCTGGAGAAGCGCGTCATCGGCCAGAACGAAGCCGTGGTCGCGGTCTCCAATGCGGTGCGGCGCGCCCGCGCTGGGTTGCAGGACCCCAACCGTCCCATCGGCTCCTTCCTGATGCTGGGCCCGACCGGCGTCGGCAAGACCGAGCTCACCAAGGCGCTGGCGTCATTCCTGTTCGACGACGACCAGGCCATGGTGCGGATCGACATGTCGGAGTTCATGGAGAAGCATGCCGTATCGCGGTTGATCGGTGCACCTCCGGGCTATGTCGGCTATGAGGAGGGCGGCGTGCTGACCGAGGCGGTCCGGCGTCGGCCCTATCAGGTCATCCTCTTCGACGAAGTCGAGAAGGCGCATCCGGATGTCTTCAACGTGCTGCTGCAGGTGCTGGATGACGGCCGATTGACCGATGGTCAGGGCCGCACCGTCGATTTCCGCAACACGCTGATCATCCTGACCTCCAATCTCGGCAGCGAATATCTCGCGGCCCAGAAGGAAGGCGAGATCACCGGCACCGCGCGGGATCAGGTGATGGGCGCCGTCCGTCAGGCGTTCCGCCCGGAATTCCTGAACCGGCTGGACGAGATCATCCTGTTCAACCGGCTGAGCCGCAAGAACATGACCGGCATC
>DASYDA010000428.1:0-13234 GCA_036499865.1 Dongiaceae bacterium
TGCCGGTGTGGCGGCACCGGTGCCGGAGGCGGATCGGCTGGAATTGCAGGCACGGCTGGCGCTGCGCCAGAATGATTTATCCAGCGCGGGCACCTGGGCCGTTCGGGCCGCGGCGATACGTCAGGAGATTTTGGATTATCGCGGCATGGCGCGCGCGCTGGCGGTCGCCGGATCCTCGGCCGAGCGCAGCGGAAAGCTGGAAGCGGCGGCCGATCTCTATCTCCGCGCCGGCCGCAGCGCGGCGGCACAGTCCGACCCTGGGACCGCCCGGCCATGGTTGGAGCATGTGCTGAGATTGACTGGCGATCCCGCCACCGCCGAAGCCGCCAAGACGGCACTCACTGAGTTGCAACCGTAAATCGGCCTGGGTCGGGATCGGGTCTCCCCGCCTATCGGGCCGCGGCAGCCTCCGCCACCTGCAATGCCTTTGCCACGCAAGCGTGAGCAAGGCTGAAGGTGGCATCAATATGGGGTGGTAGAACTTCCAGGTGTCCGGCGAGCGCCACGGGCAGTTCGGTACAGGCAAGCAGCAGAACATCGGCACCTGCCGTCACGAACTCACGGCAGAGCTGAAGGCTGAGAACGGTCGCGAGCATCATGTCGCCCGACTTTACCGCATAGACGGCACGCATCACTCTTTTCTGCATCTCGTTCGTGGGCCGAACGACCTTGAAGCCGGCGGCTTCCAGACGATTGTCGTAATAGCCGGATGCGAGGGTCCCGTCGCTGCACATCAAGCCGACGGAAGTCCCGGGTCGATGTCCGCCTTCCCTCAGCGAAGCGATGGCGATATCCGCGATATGCAGGATTGGAATTGAAACGGCAGATTGCATCTCGGCGTGCCAGTGATGGGCGGTGTTGCAGGCAATCGCGATGAAATTTGCCCCCAGCGTTTCCAGCTGGCGGACGCCGAATTGCAGATCCGCCACCGGAGACGGGCTTCCGGGAACAAGCAGGGCGTCGTTTCGGTTGGGAATTCGTGGATTGGACCAAATCGCGACTGGCAGGTGGTCCTGGTCGCGATTCGCCGGCGTCGCGGCAATAAGTTTCTCGAGGAAATCGGCGGTGGCCGCCGGACCCATGCCCCCCAAGATGCCGACCAGGACCCGAGGCGGTTTCCCTGGAATATCGGCCGTCTTGCTGCGGGCTTCGAGGGCGTCGCGGTCATGCTTGTTCACGTCGTGGTCTTTCATTTTCAATGGATCAATGCCGCAAGATCGATTTGCGCCAAATGCTGCCACATCGCGATATCCTGGTCGCCGCCCCTGGGATGGCGCGCATAGACCGCGATATCGAGCGGGTGGTTGAATTTCTCCGGTTCAATCGCCGTGAGAATATTCGATTTGATGTCGGGGCCGATCAGGCTGATCGGCAGCCAAGCCATCCCCAACCCCGCCAGCACCATGGCCCGCAACGCACTGCTGAACGCGCTGATGCACACCGTCTCCACTTCAAAAGCCGCGGTCAACAACGGCATCGCCTGATCCCAGATGATCATCCCGAAGAAGCTCGAACGCGGATAGGTCAGGAGCGGAATGCGCTGACCTTCGGCGAGGCGCCCAACCGTGGAGCGCTCCGGTTCGGGGAGGCCGGCCAGGACCATGGTGTCCCGTCCGGCAAGCAATCGCACGGCGGTATTCGGGGGAATTAACGCCGGCGATTTCCCCGTCTCATGACAGATGAGAAGATCGGCTTCATTCCGGAGCATCATGTCGACGCATTCCGAGCGGTCGCCGCAATTGAGATGGTAGGCCGGCTGGAAGCCGTTATGCCGAAGATCCTCGACGAGCCGCGGAAACAGACAGATCGACAATGAATGCTGAACCGCCACCTTCAGCCGCGATGCCTGTGTCTGTTCTCCCCGGAGCTGGCTTCTCAGGTCGTAGAGCTGATTGAGGAACCGGTGCAGATCTTCGTCATTCTCCACCGCGACCGACGTAAACCGATGGGGTCGGCAACTGCGATCCACCAGGGTGACGCCAAGCCACGCTTCCAAGGCCTGAATGCGGCGCGAGAATGCCGGCTGGCTCAAGTTCCGCCGCTCCGCGGCGGCTGTGAAACTGCCAACCTCCCGCAGCGCTATGTAATCCTCCAGCCAGCCAAGATCCATGCGTTGGCCGCCCCAAGCCCTTTAAGATGCAAATATTGCATATTATCCTAGAAATTCAACATTGGAGCGGAGAGGCGGTTGTTGCTAATAAAGTCGGGTGCCGCAGAGGCGGCGCCGTAGATTTGAAACCGAACCGCGCCCCAAAATACTGGACAATCGAGAATGATGAATATTTCGCGTTTTCCGCGCATCCGGCTGGGCCATCTGCCGACTCCCCTGGAGCCAATGCCCAATCTGAGCAAGAAGTTGGGAGGCCCCAGGCTCTGGATCAAGCGTGACGATTGCACGGGTCTTTCCTCGGGTGGAAACAAGACGCGAAAACTCGAATTCCTGATGGCGGAAGCGGTGGCGAAGGGTGCGGATACCGTCATCACGCAGGGCGCCACCCAGTCCAATCATGCGCGCCAAACTGTTGCCGCTGCATGCAAATTGGGAATGAAGAGCCATGTCCTGCTGGAGGACCGCACCGGCCGGAACGACCCCGAATACACCCTCAACGGGAACGTGCTCTTGGACCGGCTGCACGGCGCGACGATTTCCAAGCGGCCCGGCGGTGCCGATATGGCGGCGGAGATGGAAATGCTCGCCGCCCGTCTCAAATCCGATGGTCGGAAGCCTTATGTGATCCCCGGCGGAGGATCCAATCCGGTCGGCGCCCTTGGCTATGTCAATTGCGGCCTGGAGCTTCTGGTTCAGCTCAACGACAGGGGCCTCGCCCCCTCGCATGTGGTCCACGCCACCGGCAGCGCCGGCACGCAAGCCGGACTGGTGACGGGACTGGTCGCATCGCGTTCCGGAATCCCCGTACTCGGCATCGGCGTCCGCGCCCCGAAGGCCAAGCAGGAAGAGATGGTCCATTCCTTGGCGCAGCGGACCTGCGATTTCATGGGCCTGGGCGACATCGTTAAGAAAGAGGATGTCATGGCCAATTGCGACTATGTCGGCGAGGGCTATGGCATCCCGACACCGGGCATGGTCGAAGCCGTGCGAATGGTGGCGGAGCTCGAAGGTATCCTTCTTGATCCGGTTTACTCGGGCAAGGGGATGGCGGGGCTGATCGATCTCATCCGGCGCGGGCATTTCAAGGCCGATAGCGATGTCGTGTTCCTCCACACCGGTGGTTCGGTCGCGCTGTTCGGTTATCCGGACGCATTCGGCCTGCCGGGATATTCCCAATAGGAAGTTCCGCTGAGGGAGACCGCTTTGTGAGCGATGGATCTGTACGCGATATCGGGGTGGGATTCCCGCCGCCATCAGGCGCGGCGGGTGCCGCGATTCGCGTCGATGGCGTCAGCAAATTCTTCCGGCGAACGAAGTCGGCGCCCCCGCAGGCGGCGCTTCTCGATGTATCCCTGAAGATCGAGGCCGGAACCTTCACCTGCCTCGTCGGTCCGTCGGGTTGCGGAAAGTCCACGCTGCTCAGCATGATCGGCGGCTTCCTGTTCCCGGATCAGGGGGCTGTGAGCGTCAATGGCTCTGCGATCCGCACTCCCGGCGCCGATCGCGGCATGATCTTCCAGGAGCCGACCCTGTTTTCATGGCTGACGGTGCGCGAGAATGTCCTGTTCGGCCCGAAGGCGCAGGGCAAGCTTTCCCCGCAGACCATGCGGGAAGGCGACGAGCTGATCGCGATCGTCGGGCTGGAGCAGTTCCGGGATCACTATCCGCATCAGCTCTCGGGCGGTATGAAGCAGCGCCTCGCGATTTCCCGCGCGCTGATCAATCGGCCGGGGGTGCTGCTGATGGACGAGCCCTTCGGTGCATTGGACGCCATCACGCGGGGCCATATGCAGGCCTTTCTCCTGGATCTCTGGACCACGCACAGAACGACAATCGTCTTCGTCACCCACGATGTCGAGGAAGCCGTTCTCCTCGCCGATCGCGTGGTGGTCATGTCGCCGCGCCCGGGGCGGATAGCCGCCGTGATCGACGTCGACATTGCCCGGCCGCGCTCGACCCAAGCGGTGGACGCGCCCGAGCAGGTCGCCATTCGCCGGGTCGTCCGCAGCCATCTCGCCGGGATGGAAGCCCATGTCTGAAGCCCATTCGATACCGACACGGCGTGAACCCGGGGCTCCATCTCCCGATCTGCCGTCGATCGGCAGCGGCGTGGCCTTCGATGCCGCCGAGGTCCTGGACAAGGAATCCACCTGGGTTCGGCGGCAGCGAATGGTGGTCGGTGCCGTATCGATGGCCGTTCTCCTGGCCGTCTGGGAATTGATTGCCCGCTTCGCGATCGGCGATCCGGCGATCCTTCCGGCGCCGTCGATGGTGTTTTCCGTGACGTTCCAGCACATCACGCAACCATATCCCGCGCAGAGCTCGACACTGCCGGGGCATACGCTCTACAGCATCGTCCGGATCCTGGTCGGTTTCATCGCCGGAAGCATCGTCGGGATCGCAATCGGCACCGTGATGTCGGCCAGCAAATGGGTCCGCTACGCGATCGATCCCATGATCGAGCTGATGCGACCGCTGCCGCCCCTCGCCTTCATACCGCTGCTCGTCGTGTGGTTCGGCATCGAGGAACTGCCGAAGATGGTCCTGATTTTCATCGGCGTGGTGCCGATCATGATCATCGCGACGCTGGCGGGGCTCGACGGCGTTCCGAAGCAGTTGATGGACGCCGCGACATCGCTGGGCGCATCGCAGCGTTATGCGCTGGTCCACGTGAAGATCCGGGCGGCGCTCGTTCCCATCGTGACCGGCATGCGGGTGGCTGTCGGCGTCTCCTGGACCAGTATCGTCGCGGCCGAGATGATCGCGGCCGATCACGGCATCGGCTACGTCATCCTCGAAGCCGGAAACTACCTGGATACGGCATTGGTGTTTTCCGCGATCATCATCATCGGAATCGTCGGCTTGCTCATGGATCAGGCGCTGCGGCTGATCCTGAAAAAGCTGGATCCGACCCGATGAAAGCCACCATTCAAGGATTCCAATAAGAAGCGCTCAGACTCAGTTCAAACAGGAGGTAAAGATGAAAACGACAAACTCACCGTCGAAACCGCGACGGGGCCTACAATTCGGCTTTGCAAATATCGGTGTCGCCTGCCTGCTCGCGATGGGTGCCACCGGAGCAGCACACGCCGACGATCAGCCGAAACTCGTGGTCACCTATTGGCAGCAGGCAACGCCGTCGCCGGAAACCATCCTTGCGACCCAGCCGGATCTGCAAAAGACGATTCCGGCGAACCTCACCTATCATGCGATCACCAGCGGCCCCGCGGCCCTGGCGGCGATGAAGGCGGGCGCCTACGATTTCGTCGGCGGCGTCGGCAATCCGCCGGTTCTGGCCGCCATCGCCAACCACACCAATATGAAGATCGTCTGGGCGCAGTATTACGATTATGCCGGGCTCGCGCTCCGCAATGACGTGGCCGTGCCGGATGGACTGGTCGGAAAAACCATCGGCGAGCAGATCGGCTCTTCCGAGGCCTTCTCGTTTTATGGCTGGCTGAAGAACCGCAATCTTCTCGGCAAGGTCAAACTCGTGAATTTGACGCCGCCGGCCATGATGGCCGCTTACAAAAGCGGCGCGATCGCGGGCGGTTGGGTCTCCCAGCCCTGGCCGAACCAGATGGCGGCCATCGACGGCAAGCTCGTCGCGACCAGCGCATCGATGGCGAAGGAAGGCTATCCCGGCGTCAATGTCGTGGTCGCCAAGGAAAGCCTGGTGAAGGATCATCCGGAGATCGTCCAGGCCTATGTCTGCGCCATGCAGAAAACCGCGGATATGGTCGCCGGCCCGAATGCCATCGATGTGTTGAACAAGGCCGGCGCTTATAGCGGCGGCCAGCCGAACTCGGACGATGTCGTCAAGCTCGGCAAGGATTGGCCTTATTGGCCGATTGCCGATCAGACGGGAGCGAACGGCATGGGCACCGTCGCCGATCCAGCCAGCGGCATCGTCGCCAAGGTTCTGTATCAGACCGGCCAATGGATGCAGCAGCAGGGAACGATTGCCAACCCGCCCAGCCAGGCGGATATCGCCGGCTATATCGAGCCGAAATTCGCCCAAGCCGTCGTGGACGGCCAGTGCAAGTGAGCTTTCTCTAAGAAGCGAATCCAAAGGCCTCGACGCGCGTCGGGGCCTTTTCTTCATCCGGCCCCGGCCGCTTGCCGGTCCGGTTACACAGCGATCTCTTTCAGTTCTCGATGACGCGATCGGAATCAAGAATCGCCCGGACGAAATCGGGAACTTCAAGGCCGGCTTTGACTTTCGCCTCGAGAGCCGCCTCCGCGGCACGGACCTCGGACAATCGCTGGAGGACGGCCTCGGCTTCGCCACGGGGAACGACGACGATACCGTCATTGTCTCCGATGATGAGATCGCCGGATTCGATTGCGACGCCCCCCGCAACGACGGGATGGCCGACGGTTCCGGGGCCGTTGCGCGCCGGCGAGTTCGGTGTGATTCCGGCGCAAAAGACCGGCAGGCCGACAGCCAAGACGCCCACGAGATCGCGCACCAGCCCATCGGTGACCAGGCCCAGGATGCCGCGATTGCGCGCCATGCCGAGCAGCAGGTCACCGGTTACCGAGGTCGGGGTGAACCCGTCCGTGGCGGCGACCAGGATATCGCCGGGTTGCGCGACGGCAAGCGCGCCGAACAGAGCGAGATTGTCCGCGGGACCGCAATGGCAGGTGATGGCCACGCCGACCATCACCGAGGTGGACGGCGCAAGCGGCTTGATACGGTAATCCAACCCGCCGCGGCCGCCCATGGCATCCACGCAATAGCCCGTCGGGACATCGGCGAAGGCCGCCACCAGTTGCGGTGCAGGCCGGGGAAAATTGCGACGAATGGTGAGAAGCGGCGGATCCTTGATCATGCGTTCCGTCCTCGATGGGTCTGAAACAGAATGTCCGGGGTGATGCCGGCGATCTCGCTCACGCCGCACAAGCCCATGACGCGGTCGATCTCCTGCCGGAAGATGGCGAGCATCTGGGCGACGCCTGCCTCGCCGCCCACCGCCAGGCCCCAGAGTTGCGGGCGGCCGACCAGACAGGCTTTTGCACCCATGGCCAAAGCCTTGACGACGTCACTGCCGCGACGAATGCCTCCGTCGATCAGGATCGGCACCCGGCCGCCGACAGTAGCAACGATACCCGGCAAAGCATCCAGGCTGGCCGCCGCACCATCGAGCTGCCTGCCGCCGTGATTGGAAACGATGATTCCGTCGATACCCCGATCGACGGCCATGCGCGCCTCATCCGGATGCAGCACGCCTTTGAGAATGAGCGGACCCTTCCAGATCTTGCGCAAGTCATCGACATCGGCCCAGGTCATGGAGGGATCGAGCAAGGATGACATCCGCACCGCCAAGGTCTTGATATCCGCGGTCTCGCCTGGCCGCATATAATTCGCGAAGGTGACGCGCTTCAAGTCGCGCCGCATCCGCCAAAGCCAATCGGCCTTCAGGGCCATGGCCGCGAGATCGGTCATCTTGAAACGCGGCGGGATGGTGAAGCCGTTGCGGATATCGCGCTCCCGGTTGCCGAGAAGCTGATTGTCGATGGTGAGCACCAGCGCATCATAGCCGGCTTTCGCCGCGCGTTCGGCGAGCTCGCGCGTGAAGCCGCGATCCCGGAAGATGAAGACCTGCATCCAGCGCGGCGTGGCGCCTGTCCCGGCGAGCTCTTCCAGCGTGCAGACCGACGCATGGCTGAGGCAGAAGGCGGTGCCGGCCGCGCTTGCCGCACGCGCGGCACAGCGCTCGCCATCCGGCCAGAACAAGCCGGCCAGTCCCGTGGGCCCGATGATGACCGGCATGCTGAGCCGCCTGCCGAAGAGTTCGATTGAGAGATCGCGTTGCGCGGTGCCGGAAAGCGGGCGCGGCAAGAAGGCGATGTCATCGAATGCCGCCTCGTTCCGCCGAAGCGTGCGCTCGTCTTCCGCGCCTCCATCGGCGAAATGGAAGATCGGACGCGGCAGCTTCGCTTGCGCGAGGCCGCGCATAGCCTCGATATTATAGGCACGACGCCGCCAGCTCAGCATCCGCTCAACCATGCGTCCCGGTCACCAATCGACGATCGTGCCGTCGGGGAGCGTGGCATGCTCGGTCTCGAAATGCTCCTGTTTGAAGGGATGCTTGGCCGCCGCCTTCTCGTTGATCTCGATGCCGAGCCCCGGTTCCTGCGGCACCTCCCAATAAGCTCCGGAACGGCGGATCGGCGTCTTCGCCATCACCTCGTCATACCAGGGCACGGAACCGTCCATCACTTCCTGGATCACATGATTGGGCGTCGCCACCGCGAAATGGAGCGCGGCGGCACCCGCGACCGGACCGTTCGGATTGTGCGGCGCGATGCCGATATTCACGGCCGCCGCCGCCGCGGCGATATCGCGCGCAACCGTGATGCCGCCGCAATGATTGAGATCCGGCTGGGCGATATTGATGGCGCGGCCGCGGAACAGCGGCTCGAACTCCTCCATGCCGACCAGCCGCTCTCCCGTCGCGATCGGGCATCGGGCCTGTTCCGTGATCGCGCGCAGGGATTCGACATCGCCCGGCTGGATCGGCTCCTCGACGAAAAGCGGGTCGAAGGGCTCGAGCTCGCGGATATATTGCAGCGCCGCGCTGGTGGAGCCGCAGCGGCCATGGATATCCACCATGATATCGACGGCATCGCCCACCTGCTCGCGCAGGCCCTGCATCAGCTTGCCGACATGGCGCAAGGCCTGCGCCGAAGTGGTGTAGTGGGTATAGGGAATAAAGACGACTTTGAAGGCTTGGTAACCCGCTTCCACCAATCGCGCCGCATGTTCGCGCAACGGCTCGACCTCCATCGTGCGATAGACCGCCTGCATGTCGCCGAGCCCCAGATGCGTGTAGATCTTCACCCGGTCGCGAACCTGACCGCCGAGCAGACGCCAAACCGGCAATCCCACGCTCTTGCCGAAGATGTCCCACAGCGCATGCTCGATTCCACTGATAGCGCTCGATCCGATGATGCCCGTGCGCCAGAAGGCGCGCTTGGTCATCGCGCGCAGTGCCTGCACGATGTCGCGCGGATCCCTGCCGATCAGCAGCGGACTCAAATCCTGGATGGCGCCGACCACCGCACGCGTCTTCCATTCGAGCGTCGCCTCGCCCCAACCATAGAGGCCGGCCTGGTCGGTTTCGACCTTGACGAAGACCCAGTTGCGCATCTCGGCATTGACGATCAAGGGCTCGATTTTGGTGATTTTCATTCTTGGCCCCTGCTCTCTTGCGCGAAGAATAAGTAAAGTGGCGCCAGTCTGCATCAAGCCATTGCGGAGCGTCCATGCCCTTCCAGGTCCTGACCGCCGAATTCGCTCATGAAACCAATACTTTCAACAAGCGGCCGACGGATTATCGCGCTTTCATGGATCGTTATGGCTTCTTCGGCGCGGACGCCATCCGCGAGCGCGGCAATGCCAATACCGAGTTGGCCGGATTTCTCGATGCTGGCCGGGCGCATGGATGGCGCATCCGCCATGTGTTGAGCGCCAGCGCCGAGCCTTCCGGACTCGTGACTCAGGACGCCTTCGACCGATTGACCGGGCCTATCGTCGATCAGGCACGCGAGATGTCGGGGAAGCTCGACGGCATCCTGCTCGGCCTGCACGGCGCCATGGTGACGGAGTTCTGCCAGGATGGCGAAGGCGAGTTGCTGGAGCGCCTGCGCCGCGCCGTCGGGAATGGCATTCCCATCGCCGTCACGCTGGATCTCCACGCCAATGTCACGCGCAAGATGTGCGAACTCGCCGAGATCATCGTCTCCTACAAGACCTACCCGCATATCGACATGCGGGAAGTCGGGCGGCAGGCCGGCGACATCCTGCACCGCACCATGTCCGGTGAGATCAAGCCGCGCACCTTAAGGGTCGGCCTGCCGATGCTGGACGAAGTCAATGGCGGCCGAACCGATACTGGGCCTATGATCGACCGTATCGAGAAGGCGAAGGCCTATGAGAAGCGACCCGACGTTTTTGCAGTGAGCATCAATTCGGGTTTCGGCAATGCGGATATCGCGGAGGTCGGGCCCACCGTGCTGGTCACCCATGCGGGCGATTCTGCACCGCATGAGGCTTTTGCTCAGAGCCTCGCCGACGATATCTGGGAAAGGCGCTTCGATGTCATCAACCAGTTCCTTTCGGTCGAGGAAGCGGCGGCTGTTTGCAAGGATTATCGGCCCGGCCAAGGCGACCCCGTTCCCGGGGGTCCGATCATCGTCGCCGATTACGCCGACAATCCCGGCGGCGGGGGATACGGCGATTCCACCGAACTGCTCCGAGCCTTGCTGGAAGCTGGGATCGCGGATGCCTGTTTCGGCCCCATGGCCGATCCGGAGGCCGCGGCGGAGTTGCATCGCCACCGGCCGGGAGACCACGTGCCCGTTCGATTGGGCGGCAAGACCGATCCCCGCTTTGGCGGCGCGCCTCTATCGCTCACCGGCGCGCTCATCTCCCTCAGCGATGGCGCCTATAATGGCGACGGCCCCATGATCGGTGGGCTGAACGCCAGTTTCGGCCCCTCGGCCGTGCTGCAGGTCGATGGCGTGACCATCCTGGTCACTTCAGAACCGAGCCAGATGCTGGATCTGCAGCAATTCCGCGCCTTCGGCATCGATCCCGCTGCGAAACGCGTCGTCGGGCTGAAATCCATGCAGCATTTCCGCGCCGCCTTCGCGCCGATTTCCGGGAAAATAATCGTCTGCGATAGTGGCGCCCTCTGCACCACCCGGCTGGACCGGCTGCCTTATCGCAACGTGCCGCGCCCGATCTTCCCGCTGGATCGCCAGATGAGCCGAAGCGAGGCGCCGGACCGTTGATTTCATAGAAAAATCTAGAATCCGCGGGGCTTGCGGCAAGCGGCGGCCATGCCCAAATCAGGACTCGCCGCCCGCCATCCTTAGGGCTATCGTTGCCAATCTGTTCACTCCCGGAATCGAAACGTGACGCCACCTGCTTCATCCCCGCTCAGAAGCCGCTCCGGCCCGGCCCGTAAGAGTCGCCGGGAGGGTTCGCTCGAGTCAGCGAGAAGCGCGGGTTCGGCGCTCGATCTCTTCCATCCAGCCGTGGTCGAATGGTTCAGCAAGCATTTTCCCGAGCCGACACCGGCGCAGAACCAGGCCTGGCCGGCGATTAAGGCCGGCGAGCACACTCTAGTCGCCGCCCCCACAGGCTCCGGCAAGACCCTGGCCGCCTTCCTGGCGGCGATCGATGACTTGGTTCGGCAAGGGCTGGAAGCGCCCCTGCCCGACGCCACGCAGATCCTCTATGTCTCGCCGCTGAAGGCGCTCTCCAACGACATCCAGCGCAATCTCCAAGCGCCCATTGAGGGAATCCGCGAGGTCCTGCGCGAGCGCGGCCTCCCCGATATCGATATCCGTGCCTGGGTACGCACCGGCGACACGCCGCAAGGTGAACGAGCAAGTGCCCGCAAGCGCCCGCCGCATATCGTGGTGACCACGCCGGAATCGCTCTACATCCTTCTGGGCTCGGAATCCGGCCGCGCCATGCTGGGCACCACGCGCTGGGTCATCGTCGATGAAATCCATGCCATGGCGGCCAACAAGCGCGGCGCCCATCTGGCTTTGTCGCTGGAACGGCTGGCTGCTCTTTGCGGCGACGGCCTGTTGCGCATCGGCCTTTCCGCCACGCAGAATCCCATCGAGGAAGTCCGCAATCTCCTGACCGGAACCGGCCCGCAAGGCGAACCGGCGCCCAAGGCGAAGATCGTCGATACCGGCCATCAGCGCGACCGCGAGTTGGTGATCGAAGTGCCGGGCTCGCCGCTGGAAGCCGTCATGTCCGCCGAGGTCTGGCAGCAGATCTATGACCAGATCGTCGGGCTGATCGAGCAGCACCGCACCACTTTGGTCTTCGTCAACACACGCCGCATGGCGGAGCGCATGGCTCGGGCACTTTCCGAGCGCCTCGGTGAAACCGCGGTCACCGCCCATCACGGCAGCATGGCCAAGGAGCATCGCCTCTCCGCCGAGCAGCGGTTGAAGCACGGGCAGTTGAAGGCCCTGGTCGCCACCGCTTCGCTCGAACTCGGCATCGATATCGGCGATGTAGATCTAGTCTGCCAGATCGGCTCGCCGCGCTCGATCGCGAGTTTCCTGCAGCGGGTCGGGCGTTCCGGCCATGCCGTGGGCGGCCTGCCCAAAGGCCGGCTGTTCCCGCTGTCGCGCGACGACCTGGTGGAATGCGCGGCGCTGCTCGACAGCATTCGCCGCGGCGAACTCGATCTCTTGTCCACGCCCGACCGTCCGCTCGACGTGCTGGCGCAGCAGATCGTCGCCGAAGTGGCGGCGCAGGATTGGCCGGAAACCGAGCTTTACGACCGGCTGCGGCGCGCCTGGCCGTATCGGGGCCTCACCCGCGAGGAATACGCCTCGGTGCTCCGCATGCTGGCGGAGGGCTTCACCACGCGGCGGGGCCGACGCGGCGCCATGATCCATCACGACACCGTCAATCATATGCTGCGCGAGCGGCGCGGCGCTCGGCTGACGGCACTCACCTCCGGCGGCACCATCCCGGACAACGCCGACTACCAGGTGATGCTGGAGCCGGAAAACCACGTGATCGGCACGGTCAACGAGGATTTCGCCGTCGAGAGCCTGGCCGGCGACATCTTCCAGCTGGGCAACAACTCCTACCGGATTCTCCGGGTCGAGCGCAGCCTGGTACGCGTGGAAGATGCCCATGGCCAGCCGCCGACCATCCCGTTCTGGCTGGGCGAAGCGCCGGGCCGCAGCGATGCGCTTTCCGATGCGGTCTCCCGCCTGCGGGAAACCGTCGCCCTTCGCCTGAAGCAGGATCCCGATGGCAAGGTCGCGCTACGTTGGCTGACCGACGATGTCGGCATCGCCGTTCCGGCCGCCGAGCAGCTGGTCGAATATCTCGCCAGCGCGATGGCGGCACTCGGCTGCGTGCCGACCAAGGACACCATCGTGCTGGAACGCTTCTTTGACGAAGCGGGCGGCATGCAGCTCGTGATCCATACCCCCTATGGCAGCCGGATCAACCGGGCCTGGGGTCTGGCCTTGCGCAAGCGGTTCTGCCGCAAGTTCAATTTCGAGCTCCAGGCGGCCGCCACAGAAGACAATATCGTGCTCTCGCTGACCACGGCGCACAGCTTCGAA
>DASYDA010000429.1:0-8657 GCA_036499865.1 Dongiaceae bacterium
GACCGGCCCGCATCTCTATTACGAGGTCGCCATCGGCGGCGAGCGCATCGATCCCTTGAAGATGCCGGCGGCGGTTCCCGTTTCGCTTTCCAGCAAGCAGCTCGCGAACCTCCATCAGCATATCGAGCAGTCCGCCCAGGATTGAGGCGTTTCGGGCGTCACACTTTGTCTGGATTAGGACAGGTTATGCCGCTGGCCGGCGTTGACCGGGCCGGAACGGCGCTTCTATAATCACCAGCGATGGTTCCCCGACGGATGAACTCCAGGGGATTAATAGGGAACACGGTAAGGACGACCCAGAAGGGGCCTAAACCGTGGCTGCCCCCGCAACTGTAAGCGGATTGCCGAGCGCCAACGATGACCACTGGATAACCAGGAGACTGGGAACCGGGAAGGTCGGCGCAAGGCGGATATCCGTGAGCCAGGAGACCTGCCATCGGAGTGTCAATCTTGAAAATCGGGACGGGGTGTCCCAAGGAGATTAAGATTATGAGCCAAGCCACCATCAACAACGCCGTTCGCCCGATCAGCATTCCGGTCAGCGAGATCCTCCCCTGGGCGATCTTCGTCGGACTGCTCGCTTTGTTCGCGCTCTACTTCGTCGGCGCGGAAGAAGGCGCCACCTCGCTGATCAAAGGCATGTATGTGCATGAATTCGTGCATGACGGCCGGCATCTGCTCGGTTTCCCCTGCCACTAAGCGCGGTCGTTTCGCGCCCTTAAAAGGGGTTCATCCATGATCAGAACTTTGCTCGTCCGCGGCATGGCCGTGGGCGTCGTCGCCGGCTTGCTTGCTTTCGGCATGGCCAAGACATTCGGCGAGCCGCAGGTCGACCGCGCCATTACTTTCGAGGCCCAGATGGATGCGGCGAAAGAGGCTCAGGAAAAAGCCGCCGCCACACAGAACAGCTCCACCAGTCCGGACAACATGGCCGGCATGACCGGAATGGCGTCAGCCGCTTCCGATCATGATCATGACGGGGATGAAGAGCTGGTCAGCCGCAAGGTGCAGAGCACTATCGGTCTCTTCACCGCGGTCGTGGTCTATGGCGCTTCCTTCGGCGGTATCTTCGCGCTGGTCTATGCCTTCGCGCTGGGGCGGATCGGCGGGGTGAGCCCGCGGGGATTGGCCGCTCTGCTGGGTCTGGCGGCCTTCATCACCATCGCGATCGTGCCGGATCTCAAATATCCGGCCAATCCGCCGGCGATCGGCAATCCGGATACGATCGGTCCGCGCACCGGCCTCTACCTCTCGATGCTGGTGGTCTCGATGGGCGCCATGATCTCGGCGGTGATCGTCGGCCGCGGCATGGTCGCCAAGCATGGGCTCTGGACCGCGAGCTTCATCGGCGGGGCGATCTTCATCGTCATCGTCGGAATCGCGCAGATCCTCCTGCCCGCCATCAACGAGGTGCCCGCCGACTTTCCGGCGCAAGTGCTTTGGAAGTTCCGGGTGGCCAATCTCGGCATCCAGGCCGTGCTCTGGACCACCATGGGCCTGCTGTTCGGCTATCTGACCGAACGCAGTCTGCAGCAGGAGCGGCGGGTGCTGCGTCCCGCGCACTGAACGGACAAGCCGGCTCCGTGATGAAGACGGGGCCGGCTATTCTATCCCGATCCATTCATCCGGATGCAGGTTGAGCGCCTTCAGGCGCCATTCCCGGCCGTTATAGGTGATCATGGCCTGGGAGAGCGGCCCGATATCGATGCGGCCATGGAACTGAATGCCCGCCCCGAGTGCATGCAAGGCCGCCGCGCGAATCACCGCCGCGGAGGCGACCACGATGCTCTGGCCGCTTTCGCTTTCCCGCTCGGTCATCCAGGCGACCACCCGGTCCAGCACGTCGGCGAAGGATTCCCCGCCATGCGGCGCGGCCTGGGGATCGCGGATCCAGCGGGCAAGCGCTTCCGGCTCTTGCGCCTCGATCTCGCGCAGATCCCGCCCTCTCCACTTTCCATAGTCGCAATCCCGCAAGGCAGGCTCCATCCCCGGATCCAACCCGAAAGCCGAGGCGGTCTCCCGCGATCGCAATTCGGGGGCGCACCAGCAATGATCCGGACGGCTGAGGCGTGGCGCCATGGCGGCGCATTGCGCCGCGCCGCGCGGATCGATCGGTTCATCTTTCGGAAAGGCGCCCTTGCGCAGAGCCGCCGTCGGCGCATGGCAGATCCAGATCATGGTGGTGGTCATGGGGGAACGGCCTCGAGGGTGTTTGGAACGCCACGTTAACCGATCCCGAGGCATATCGTGGCGGCAAAATGCCACCGTCTTCGGTCTCCAAGGCCGAATTGTTGGCCGGCCGGACCTTCTGCTAGGATGCCGCGCCGCGCCATAAAGCGAGGCTTGAGGGACTGGATGCTCCACCGCGCCATGAATCGCGCCGCCTTCTATCGCCGCCATGGCGCCATGGCGGCGGGATTGCTGGCGCTTTGGCTGCAATTCCTTGCCTTTGCCGCGCCGCCGATGCCCGGAATGGGGCCCTGGATGGGCGCCGCGCTGCCGGTCAGCGATGCCGACAGCATAACGATATCCGCTCTCTGCGCCGCCGATCTCGACAGCGGCAAGCCGATGCCGGCCGGCAAATCCTCCATCCCCTGCCCGCAATGCCCGTTGTGCCAGACGCTGCATATCCTGGCCTTCGGCTCGGTGCCGCCGCCGGCGGCCCTCCCGATGCCGGCTTTCCCGCCGGCAATGCAATCCTGGCCGGTGGCGGATGCAACGCTGCCGCCCCTCCCCGCCCCCGCGGGCTTTTCCTCACGCGCTCCACCCACCGCCTGAATCTCGGAATCAACGCGCACCACGGATTGCAGGCATGCGCATGCCGCCCGGTGGCGCCGATCATCATCATCTCGATTCGGACGGAGACTTCATGAAATACGTTCATGCGACGGCCCTCGCGGCCGTCTTGCTCGCGACTGCCAGCGGCAGCGCTTTCGCCCATATCACCCTGGAAACGCCCACGGCGCCCGCCAGCGGCACCTATAAGGCCATCCTGCGCGTGCCCCATGGCTGCGCCGGCGCGGCGACCACCGGATTGCGGGTGCAGATTCCGGAAGGCGTCATGGAGGTGAAGCCGATGCCGAAACCCGGCTGGGCCATCGCCATCAAGCGCGCCAAGCTGAGCAAGCCCTATAGCTCGGAAGGCACCACCGTGACCGAAGGCGTCGTCGAGATCGACTGGAGCGGCGGCTCGCTGCCGGACGATTACTACGACGAATTCGTGTTCCGTGCGAAGCTGCCGGACAGCGCCGGCAAGACCATCCATTTCCCGACCATCCAGGTCTGCGGCGGTACGGAAATCAAATGGATCGAGATTCCGGCTGAGGGGCAGGATGCGGACAGCCTGGAAAACCCGGCGCCGGGCGTAAAACTCGGCGCCCATACCGACAATGACGATTGAGGTCGAGGTGGACCGGCGCGTGAACGCAGCGCCGGTCCATGCTCGAAATGGCGGGGCTTACGATAACGCGATGCTGAGAAAAGCTTTCCTTTGGCTGGTCCTGGCCTTGGCCCTGGGCACGGGTTTCGTACGCCCGGCAGCGGCGCATGCGGTGCTGGTCTCGTCCGATCCCGCCGATCATGCCATCCTGGCGCAGCCGCCCCAGCAGCTTCGCCTCGGCTTCGACGAGCCCGTGACCTTGACCGCGTTGAGCCTGATCGGCTCGAACGGCATGGCGATAAAGCTGCGGCCGCAAGCCGTCGATGCCAACATCACCGCATCCATCGCCGGAAACCTTCCCGCCGGCATCTATACGCTGAGCTATCGCGTCATCTCCGCGGACGGCCATGTGGTCGGCGGCGCGGTGCAATTCGGCATCGGCGTCACCAGCGGGAATTGGAATGCGCCCAGTTCCGATATCTCCACTTTGCGTTGGTGGCTGGCCGGCTGCGACTGGATCGCGATGCTCGGCGGCTTCCTCTGTTTTGGCTTGCCTCTCCCGGGCCGCCCGGCCTCTTCCCGGCACCGGCGGTTCGGCGATGCTTGCGCTTTCCTGGCCGCCGCGGCATCGGCGGCCGCGATCGGCTTCCAGGGTCTGTCGATGACCGGCGCCCCATGGGCCAAGTTACTCGAACCGCAAATCTGGTTGGCCGGCGCCGAATCTCCGACCGCGCAATTCGCCGGCATGATGGTGATCGGCCTCGCATTGCAGCGCGCTTCCGTTCGGGCGGCGGCGCGATTCCGATCGATATTGCTCGCACTGGCCGCCGTCCTGGTGATCCTGGCCTTCGCCACCACCGGCCATGTCTATGCCATCAATTCCGCGGCGAGCGCCGCTTTGGCGATCCATGTCGCCTGCGTCCTGTTCTGGATGGGCGCTCTCCTGCCGCTGCTGGCGCGGCTGCGGGAGGCGGAGCCCGCGGAGACGTTGCGGCGGTTCTCGCAGCTCGCTCTGCCGGCGGTCATCGTGCTGATCGCGGCCGGCGGGATCATCGCCTATCTCCAGGTCCAGCATCTGAACCAGATCCTGACCACGGCCTACGGAATCGTGTTGACGGCAAAGCTGGTTCTGGTCGGCCTCGCGCTGTCCTTTGCCGCCTTCAATCGATGGGTGCTCAGCCCGGCGATCGACCGCGGCGATCCCGTCGCCTTGCGGCGCGCCTTCGTCTCCATTCGGATCGAGTTGATCGTGCTGGCGGCGATCCTGGCATTGACGGCGGCACTCGGCCAATTGACCCCACCCCGGCATCTGCTCGCCGCCGAGCGCGACGGACCGCGAACCATCCTTGCGGGTCAGATGGCGATGGATCGCGGCGCCATGGTCATGGCCACCATGACCACGGATGCCTCGGGCGCCGCGACGCTGGTGGTGGAATTCAGCGACCAGAACAACCACCCCGTCGCGGTGCAACAGGCCGTCGCCGAATTCACCAATCTCGATACCGGGACCGGGCCTCTGCGGGAGACGCTGAGCGCCGATGGCGGCGGTCAATGCCATGTGGACGGCATCCGCCTCGTTCCGCATGGCCATTGGCGCATGACCGTCAAAGCGGATTTCTCCGATTTCGACCGCCGCATCTTCGTGCTGGATCTGACGGATTGACGTCTTAGGGCATGATCTGGGCTTTGCCCGCCAGCCCGCAATGGCGCAGCACGAAATCGGCGATGGCGCCGATGTCGTTGAGGTCGATCACCGGGAGCCTGGTGTTCGGCACCGGTCCATCCGCAAGGATCGCGACCACCAGCGGATCTTCCGTCGCGATCAAAGGCTTGCCGTTGGCCTCGCGATAGATTTCCAGCTTGTCGTGCTGCTCGCGCTTGAAACCCTCGATCAGCAGCAGATCGACCGGGCTCATATGCCGGATGAGCGCGGCGGAACTCGGCTCCGCGACCCCGCGATGCTCATGCATCAGCGCCCAGCGATTGGCGGAAGCGACCATAACTTCGGTCGCGCCGGCTTCGCGGTGGATATAGGAATCCTTGCCCGGCTGGTCCACGTCGAAGGCATGATGCGCGTGTTTCAGCGTTGAAACCGTGATGCCGCGCCGCGTGAGTTCCGGAATGAGCTTGGCGAGCAATGTGGTTTTGCCGGCGCCACTCCAGCCGGCCAAACCAAGAATTTTCATGGCCCGAGAATCTTCATGGCGCGGGATTATCGCGGCCCGTCGCTACGGCTGTCGGCGGTCATATGCTTGATGCCGACGCGCAGATAATCATATCCGGTGATGATCGTCAGTCCGGCTGCCAGCCAGAGCAGGGCTTCCCCGATCATTTGCGTCGGGATGAAGCGCGGCCCGGCATCGCCGACGATCAGGAATCCCAAGGCGAGCATCTGCATCGTGGTCTTCCATTTCGCCAGCATCGAGACCGGCACCCCGACCTTCAGCTCCGCCAGGTATTCACGCAAGCCCGAAACCATGATCTCGCGGCAGAGAATCACCAAGGCCGGCAACACCACCCATCCGGAAATCTGCCCATGCGCCGTCATCACCATCAGGATGGCCGCAATCACCAATTTGTCGGCGATGGGATCGAGGAAGCGGCCGAGCGCCGAGACCAACGCCATCCGCCGCGCGATATAGCCGTCGAAGAAATCGGTAACGCAGGCAATCACATAGAGGGCGAAAGCCAGCCAACGGAGCAGCGGGTCGTTGAAAAACAGCAGCGCGGCGATCAGCGGAATCGCCGCGATGCGGGACATGGTGAGGATGTTGGCGATGTTGGTCATCAGCGATTTTTGTTATCAGCGATTTTGTCTATAGGGCGCACGCGATCCCGGCGCCAGGCGCCCGACTTTTCACGGATCCATGTCGAAAATAGCAGCCGTCCACAGGCTGTCATAGTACGGAAATGAGGCGAAACATTAACTGCCATGGAAGTGATCATAAATCTTCCGGGCTACCGCTTCCGATACGCCCGACACTTTGGCGAGATCGGCAAAACCGGCCTGGGAGACCGCCCGCGCCGAACCGAAATGCAGCAGCAATGCCTTCTTCCGCTTGGCGCCCACGCCCGGCACGTCGTCCAGGATCGAGCGGGTGATCTCCTTCGAGCGCTTGGCGCGGTGTGCGCCGATGACGAAACGATGCGCTTCGTCCCGCAGGCGCTGCAGGAAATAGAGCACCGGGCTCTTCGGTTCGAGGCTGAAAGGTTCGCGGCCCGGCAGGAAGAACCGCTCGCGGCCGGCATTGCGATCCGGCCCCTTGGCGATGGCGGCCATGCAGAGATCGGTGATGCCGAGATCCGCCAGCACCTGCAGCCCCACGCCGAGCTGTCCCTGCCCGCCATCGATCAGCACCAGATCCGGCCAGAGGCCCTTGTCGCGATCGGGATCCTCCTTGAGCGCGCGGGCGAAGCGCCGGGTCAGCACCTGGCGCATCATCGCGTAATCGTCGCCCGGCGCCAGGGTGTTCACCGCATCGATGGCTTCGGCGAGTGAAACGGAAAGATCCGGCTCCGGCACGAAAGCCGGCATGGGTGCTTCGCCCAAGCCCGGCGTTCCCCCCGGTCCGGGCGCTTTCGGCGGTTCGGCGGGCGCCTCGACCGGCTCGGCAAGCTTCTCCGGTTTGGCGACATCGCGGATGGAGTATTTCCGGTACTGGTTCTTCATGAAGCCTTCCGGGCCGGCGACGATCATCGCGCCATAGGGATTGGTCCCGGAAATGTGGCTGTTGTCATAGACTTCGATGCGCCGCGGGGGCTGTTCCATGCGGAACAACTCGGCCAAAGCCGCCAGCAGCCGGGTCTGTGACGCGGATTCCGCCATGCGGCGCGAGAGCGCGTCCTTGGCGTTCAACAAGGCATGCTCGACCGCCTTGCGCTTGTCGCCACGCTTCGGCTGCAGGATCTCCACTTTGGCGCCGGCCCGCAAGGTGAGCGCCTCGGTCAGCAGCTCGCACTCGTTCGGCGTCTCATTGACCAGGATCAGCCGTGGCGGTGTCTTGTTCTCATAGAACTGCCCGAGAAAGGCCGCGAGAATATCGGGAACCTCCGCTTGCTTGTCATGCGCGGGGAAATAGGCCCGGTTGCCGTAATTGCCGTTGTTGCGGAAGAAGAAGACCTCGACACAGCTATGGCCGGCCTCCTGATAGGCCGAGATGATATCGGCTTCTTCCACATTCTCCAGGTTGATGTCCTGCCGGCTCTGGATCATGGCCAGCGCCTGGATGCGGTCGCGCAGCCGGGCGGCGCTCTCGAAATTCAGCGCATCGGAAGCCTGCTGCATCTCCGCCGACATGCGGCGCTTCACGGCATCGCTTCTGCCGGTGAGGAACGCCCGCGCCTCCTCGACGAGGTTGCCGTAATCCGTCTCGTTGATCCGGCCGACGCAGGGCGCCGAGCAGCGCTTGATCTGGTATTGCAGGCAGGGCCGGGTGCGGCTGGAGAAGATCGAATCCGAGCAGGGCCGCAGCAGGAAGGCGCGCTGCAATGCGACAATGGTTCGGTTCACCGCGCCCGCGGAGGCGAATGGTCCGAAATATTCGCCGGGCCGGTTGCGCGCGCCGCGATGCTTGGCGATCTGCGGCGCCGGATGATCGGCGGTGATCAGGATATAAGGAAAACTCTTATCGTCCCGCAGCAGCACGTTATACCGCGGCATATAGCGCTTGATGAGATTGGCTTCGAGAAGCAGCGCTTCCACCTCTGTGTGGGTGGTGACGAACTCCATCGCCGTGGTCTCGGCGATCATGCGCTGGATGCGCGCGGCCTGACGGTAAGGCTGGGTATAGGCGGTGACCCGTTTCTTCAGATCCTTGGCCTTGCCGACATAGAGGACGTCGCCCTTCGGATTCATCATCCGATAGACGCCGGGACTGTTCGGCAGCGTCTTCACCTTGGCGCTGATCACGCTGACGCCGTGGGCGAACCGCCCGCGCGGTGCAATACCACTATCGGCTTCAGTGGATTCGTCGTGAGGGTCGAGTTCTGGCAGTTCGTCGGTCATGGATTAGAGATAGGGATGCCGGTTTAAAAAGGGAATTGCCGCAAGGCATTACCTAGGAAATTAGACCGTAAATCACGGGCTGGTTGCATCTTTCTGAGAGCGCCTGGGCATCCTCTGCGACCTGAATCGGATATCCACGCAATTTGTGGATAAGTCTGTCGGTAAAGTCTGGTTGGCACCCGCCCGTCCAAGGATTCCGCCAATCTCCAGGAAATGCCCAGAAAATAGGCAAAAAATATAACCTACTGAATAATCACAATAAATTTGCATCTT